>CANEVG010000093.1 GCA_947442095.1 Sphingomonadaceae bacterium | reverse complement strand
ATTTCTGCGGTGAAATCGTGGCACTCTGGATAGACGCTAAGCCCGAATTCGGTCTGTTTGAGTGTCGGCGGATGCATGTCATCGCCATCGCAATACGGGGTCAGGGTCGAACCGACGGGAACGGCTATCTCGGTGGCCCACAATTCGGCCGAGACCAGCATCGATGCGGAGCCGGAGTTAGGGAAGCGATAAGACCTCTTACGCGGATCTCCATGGTGCTAAGGTTCCACCCTAACCTTGAACTCGCTCCTTCTAGTCCCCGCCACCACCCTGCGGGTGGCCCCCATCCACATTTCGGGGATGTGTTCTAGGCATCCTGCGCGGCCTGCGCTGCAAGATACGCCGGGCGCGCCGTCGCCCGCTCCCAGTAGGCTGCAATTTCAGGAGTGAATTTGTAATCCAGCCCCAGATCCTTCGCGAGGAGCAAGGCGTAGGCGGTGCATACATCGGCCATTGTAAACCGCCCAGCGCAGAGCCATTCCTTGCCTTCGAGCGCACGGGTTAGGTGCTTGAGGCGGGAAAAGAACCACTGTGTGTAGTCATCGGCGGCTTGCTTGAGCTTGCGCTCGTCGGGCTCGAAGCGGGTGTAACGCAGGACAATGGTTTGCGGGAACGTGAGCGTGGCTTCGCTGCGGTGGAGCCAGTCTAGCCAGAGACCATAGTCGGGTTCTTCGGGAGCCACAGCTAGCGGGGTGGGGCCGTAGCGCGTGGCGAGATACTGCGGGATCGCGCTGGATTCGGTCATCCGCGTGCTGCCGTTGACGAGCAGCGGGATCGTGCCGAGGGGGTTTTGTTCGAGATATTCGGGCGCCCGCACGCGCGGGGGGAACGGGAGCATGTGGAGCTTGTAGGGCAGGCCCAGCTCTTCGAGTGCCCATAGAGCGCGGAAGGAACGGGCATTCTTGCAGTGGTAAAGTTCGATCATTGCTGTGTCCTGCCAGTGCCCTTCCACCGCGTGCGGGGGTACCTCTCCATGTTCAGGGGTGGTACTGCCCCTCCGTCAGCCGTTCCGGCTGCTACCTCCCCAAGCAAGCTCGGGGAGGACTTAGATCAGGCCTCTGCTGATCAGACATTCCTGCACCGCACGGTCGGCCATGTCGATGGCGGTGTTGGTGAAGGATGAGGCCGAGGCATCGGCATTGGCGATGGCGATGCGGCCGAACGTCTGGCGGCCGAGGATGTGGGGGCGCTGCTCGTCCGGGATATCGGGATCGCCCAGCGTATCGTAGGTATAGGCATAGCCGTGGGGCCACCGATTGACCGTGATCGCGGCGATATCGCGGGCGGCGCTGAAGCCGGCGGGGCCGAGCATACGCTGGAGCTGCATGCGGATTTCGCGCTCGATTGCGGGGTATTCCTCCGCCTGCATCTGCGCGCGGCCCAGGCGGTTCTGCTCTTTGCGCGGAAGGCCCGGCTGGTTGGGATTGCGCACCATGTGGATCACCACCGGCTCATCGGGCGTGAGCGCGCTGGCATAGCCGCCGATATTCATCGGCGTGTCGAGCGAAGCGCCGATATGATAGCCGTTGGGTGCGCTGATCGATTTGACGCCGAGCTTGGCCCAGGGGCGCCAGTTCTTCACCAGCACGTTGGTATACATCATCGGCACCTTGGAGGCATAGTGCAGCGCCTCCTTTTGCGCGGCCGGGAGCGCGGGGACGATGAACGGGATCACCATGTTGAAGCAGGCCATGATCACGTTCGCGCCCGTGACCGCAATGCGCTTGCCATCCTTGACATAGACGACGCGCACGGCCTTTTCGGTATTGCGCGCGGTCTCACCGATGTGTTCGGCACGGATGACCATGCTGGAGAGGCGGATGCGCGTCGGGTTCGCGGGGTTATCGAGCGCAGAATACGTCGCGGGGGCTAGGACCACGCTTTCCTGGTCGAGCAGCTGCGGGAAAACGCCCGGAACGAGGCGATTGACGAGCAGGCGCGCGACCGTGGCGTTCCCATCGGGCCAGTGGAAATGTTGCGCTTCAGCATGGATCTGCGTGGGCAAGGTCATGCCCGCAAAGCCGGGTGAACGGCCGCCAAGCGCGGCTTCCCATGCGGGGAGCGTATCGACGCGCTTGTTGTTGCGGAAATACTGGCCGAGGAAGAACGGCAGGCTTTCGGGCAGCATCTTCGCGTGCTTCAGGAGATAGTCCTGATAGCTGATATGGCGCAGATACTGGGCCTTTGCCTCCGGCCCCATATCAGGCAAGTAGTCCACTTTCTCAGTATAAAGGCGGATCAGGTCCGCGCGCACGGCGCCCGTCAGCGGGGCCTCGGCGAAGAACTGCGGCCAGGGTTTCTTGCCCGTGCCCCCCACCTGATTGTTTGTAACGAGCTTGTCCGCGAGGAAATGCTCCTTGTCGAAGAACGTGGCCGAGCCGAGCCCTTCGTACGCCTTGGTTTCATAGCGCTCATAACTTGTCAGATCGACGCCGAGATCGGCCAGCAGCTTTTTCGAGGTGAAGCTGTAGGGGAACGGCGATTCGATGCTCATCGTGCCCCCGTAGCCAAGGATCTTGCGGCCTTCGTAGGTGAACTCGTTGCGCTTGGCGTGACCGCCGAAATCGTCGTGGTTGTCGAGGATCAGGATCTTGCGATCATCGCCCAGCGCCTGCCGATAGAAATGCGCGGCGGAAAGCCCGGAAATGCCGCCGCCGACAATGACGAGATCATAGTGCTCGTCCGGGTCCTCGGCAGACAGCGCGCCATTGAAATCGCCGTCGCGCGCCATGTGCGCGGCTTCGAACGAGCCGGGATACTGGCCGCGCAAGCCGGTGAGCGCCGGAGGATAGTCGGGATTGGCGGGCGCGGGGGCTGCCGCTGCCATGCCTTGCGCCAGCGCGCCTGCACTGCTGCCGAGCGCCGCTGCCACTGCCATCCCGCCAATGAAATTGCGGCGATCGATCGGGAGGTGGAGGCCCAGCTCCTTGTCAGACAATTCAGACACGACCGATCTCCCCATTTGCCCGCAGCACGCATTCCCGTTACACCTCTTGTTCAAGACCTGCCGGATTTTCGCAAGTAAGCAATTGCGTAAGGAGCTGCCAATGAAACGCCGATGGAATGCTTGGGTTGTTGCTGCGCTGGGCGCTTTGACCGCACAAGTGGCGGCCGCGCAGACCGCCGATACCTGCCGGAACGATCCCAAGTTCCGCGAGCAGGATTTCACGGTGGGCAGCTGGGATGTCTACACCGGGACCACGAAGACCGACGAAGTGACGATGACGCTAATCCTGAACGATTGCGTGATCGAGGAACGCTGGAAGGCGACCGACGGCAAGCCGACCGGCAATGGCGTGGGACTGTTCAACTACTCGCGGCTGCTGGGAAGCTGGGGTTATACTTGGGCGACCGATGACGGCGCGGCGACGGTGTTTCGCGGGAACCTCGTGAAGCCGGGCGAAATGCGGTATGTTACGGAGAAGCCCTTGCCCGGCGGGAAAGTGCGGCTGCGGCACTGGACATTGTACGCCATGCCCGATGGCACGATCCGCGAGCTTGCAATCGGCACCGAGGACGGCGGCACGACCTGGACCACCGACTACGACCTGAAGTGGGTGCGCAAGAAGTAACCCGCGCGCCTCAGGGCTTCGTTACGAACGAAAGCGGTGGCCCTGCTCCGGCATCGAAGGCTTTCCAGTCCTGACCCAGCGCGGTAAGCGCGCTGGCGGCAATCTGGTTCTGGCCGAGGCAAGCGCCGCCCTTAGATGCAGAACGCACGGCCGGCCCAATGGCAGCGAGCCATATCTCCTCAGAACCGGGGAAACCGGCGGGATCGGGAATGGTGAAGCCGGCGGGATCGAGCCGCACCGATTCCGCGCTGCCGTGTTCGGTCCAGGCGGCTCCTGCTGCGCTACCGCGACCATGGTCGGTCGTAACGATCAGCGTGGTCTTGCCGCGATAGACCGGATCTGCTTCCACCATGCGCCACAACTCAGCGATAAAGTCATCGTCGCGGTTCACCGCATCGAGATAGTGTTCGTAGTGGCCCATATGCGCGAATTCGTCGGTATCGCCGAGGCCCACATAGAGCACACGGGGCTTCTTTTCGCGCAGGGCATCAAGCGCGGCGCGCATGGTGCGCGTTTCGGTGGGATGACGGCCTTCAAACCCCGGATTGACCGGCACACCGCTGCGTTTGTCATTGATGATAAAAGGAAAAACATCCCAGTTGCCGAAGGCGAGTACCTGCCCCTTAAAACCGGAACGGCGATTGAGCCACTCAAAGAACGTGATATTCTGGTTCGGGTTTTTGTCGTTGCTGATGATGACGGGGTCGGCTCGGCCCGTAAAAATCTCGTTGTAACCGGGGTAGGAGAACCACATCGCGTTGGTGACCGCCATGCATTGGCCTGCATCGCGATTCCCTGTGAGCACACCGCCGCGCGCAGGCAGGCTGTGGAGGAAGGGCATCAGGTCGGCACCAGTTTTCCAGGTGCGTTCGACCGTTTCCTTCACGTCGGGATGCGTGAAGCGCTTGTCCGCTACCAGCGCCGGATCGGGCCCGCGAAACACGTCCTGCCAGCGGGTACCGTCCATAGTGACGAGGATAAGCCGCTGGTCGTCGGCCTCTGCTGCGGCGAGCGACGGGATCAACACGAGCAGCAGGGCGAGAACAAACCGGCGTATTCTTCTCATTTCCATTCACCCCGAATAGGTTTTGCGGCCCACTTCAGAACTTGCGCCCCATGCGCAAACTGACGAAGCGCGGGCGGATCGGATAAATGAGGATCGAACCCGGCCCGCACAGCGAGATTGCGCAGGTGGCCGAGCGGTTTATCTGGCCGCGGCGATCGAACACGTTTTCCACCGTAAGCGAGGCAGACCAATTTCCTTGCGACACGCCAGCCGAAAGATCGACCGTGGTATAGCCTGGCGACGTGCCAATGCCTGCGGCATCCGACACATCGAGCGCCGAGGTGACCGAAGACTGATGGAAGCCGGCTGCCTGAACGTAGCTGTCCAGTTTGCCGAGCGCGAACTCATAGCGCGCGAAGGCCGAGAGCTTGAACTGGGGCGAGCCGGAGAAACGTGTTCCGGCGGGTGCGCGCAGCGAATTGGCACTGCCTCCGGGGCTCGGGATCGTGCAATCGAAAGCAGAATTGCTGAACCGGCACAAGTCGGTGGTGATCTTTGCATCCACATAGGTACCGTTGACCTGCAACGTCAGCCCGCTCACCGGCACAACAGTCAAGTCCGCCTCGATGCCCTTGGACTCGGCCCGGCCGGCATTGACGATATCGGTGATGCCGTTCTGATCGCTGACCACCGCAAACTGGGCCTGGTTGAGCTTCTCGAGGAACACTGCGCCATTGAAACGCACACGCCCGCCCATCCAGCTTGTTTTCCAGCCGATTTCATAGTTCGACAGCGTCTCGGCGACATAAGCCGGGGCAGTGGGGCGGCGGTTGATGCCGCCGGGGCGGAAGCCGGTCGACCATGTGGTATAGAGCAGCTTGCCCGGCGCGGCCTTCCAACTGAGATTGAGCTTATGCCGGGTGCCCGAGCCGTTGGCCTTGGCATTGATATTGTCGCACGGCCTTTCGGTGCCATAGTCGCCGATCGTGCCAGGCAGGCAGAGCGCCTCGCCCACCGGCGAACGCGTACCATTGAAGCCAAAGAAGCCGATCACGTCGTTGTCATACTTGTAGGCGCGCAGTCCGCCGGTCAGCGTCAGCGTGGGTACGATATCGAACGCGGCTTCGGCGAAGGCCGCATAATCGCGGTCGGTGCGGAACTGGATATTGGCGTAATTGACACCCTGCAGGCCCGTGACTGACTGGACATCGGCGAGGTTCGGCACGGTATAGAGATTGCGCCAGTTGTTGGTCTGGCGCTGATAAAACAGTCCCGCCACAAACCGCAGCCGCTCGGTTGAGGGCGAGGCGATACGCAACTCGTGGCTTTGCTTGGTGAAGCGCTCAAGCTGGCTGACGGTCTGGGCCGGATTGATCAGCTGCCCGGCATTGTCGAAGAAATTGTTGCCGAAATAGTCCGGCGTGCTGGCATAGTAGCTGTCGTAGAAAAAGGCGTAGTCCGAATAGTCTGAGGTGTATTCGGCAGTGCGCTCGAAATAGGCGCCCGCATACGTCACATCGAACGTGCCGATCTTGCCTTCGATTGCGAGGCTGGCCTGATACCATTTATCTTGCTGCTTTTCGGGGAAATAGCGGCTGATGATAAGATCGCCTTGCGAGGGCTTGAATGCGAACGTGCCATTGGAGCGCTGGATCTGCCCGACCGCGCCGAGCGTGGCGGTCCAACTGTCATCCAGATCGACCTTGAGCGCGGCGCGGCCGCCATAGGCCTCGATGGAATTCTGGTCACGCCCGACAAGCCCGGTATTTTCGCGCGGGATGCCCGAAGTGGGATAGGTCTCACCAGCCGGGCCGGGGACATTGTCGATGAAGCCGCCGTCGTATTGGTAGAAACCGACCACGCGCAGCGCGACTTTGGCCGAAAGCGGCACGTTGACATAGCTTTCGGCAATGCCGCCCGCCTTGCCGTGCGCGACTTTGTTGACGGTGAGATCGACCGAGCCCGCAAACGCCGAAGTATCGGGCTTGTTGGTGATGATGCGCACGGTGCCCGCCTCGCTGCTCGCGCCGAACAGCGTGCCTTGCGGACCGGCTAGAGCCTCGATCCGGGCGATGTCATAGACGTGGACATCAACCGTGGAACCGATCGTGGTGACCGGCTGCTCGTCCAGATAGACGCCGACCGAGGGCAGCGAGCCGGTCGAGAGGCGGTTGCCGTTCGAAAGCCCGCGGAAATAGACTTCAGCCTGCCCGGGACCATTGCTGGTGAAGGAGAGGCTGGGCAGGAACTTGGCGTAATCGTTGAACGTGCGCACGTTGCGATCGGCCAGCGCCTCGGTCGTCAGCGCCACAATCGAAAGCGGCACGTCCTGCAGCTTTTCCGAGCGCTTCTGCGCGGTGACGACGATCTCACCGGGAGCGGCGGGGGCATCCTCTACCGGCTGGTCTGCTGACTTTGCATGAAGCTGTCCTGCGGCAACAAGCGCTGTCAGGCTGATGCCCCATGCGCAGATTCTCACTTTGCCCATTGCCCGAAACCCCCATTCTTATGCTGCTAGACTAGATGGCAGCTATGACGGGTCTGTGACAACTATTTTGCCGTTGCACGGGTCCTGCATCTGCGGTCAATTGCCCGCAATTGGAAGATTTGACGGATGGGAACGCCAAATGCGCAAGGCCTTGATCGCTGCAGCCGTCATCACCGGCCTTTTCGCAAGCGAGGCGCAAGCGGCGGATGCGACGCCGCGCGCGGATCAACTGGCGTTCCGCGAGCTCTACAAGGAGCTCGTCGAGACCGATACCTCGGTTGCCACGGGGAGTTGTACCGCGTTGGCGGAGAAGATCGCTGGCCGGTTCCGCGCGGCGGGTTTTGCCGAGGCGCAGGTCATGCTGTTCAACGAGGCGGCGCTGCCGCTCGATGGAGGCGTTGTGATCACCTATCCCGGGACATCGCGCAAGGCGAGGCCCATGCTGCTGCTGGGCCATATCGATGTGGTGAATGCGCGGGCCGAGGACTGGGTGCGCGGTCCGTTCCAGTTCATCGAGGAGGGCGGATATTTCTACGGGCGCGGCACTTCGGACATGAAAGTGCTCGATGCGATCTGGATCGACACGCTGCTGCGCTTTCACGCCGAAAAATTCCGCCCGAAGCGCGCGATCAAGCTGGCGCTGACCTGCGGCGAGGAGTCGGGCGCGCGGATGAATGGGGTGCAATGGCTAGCGCAGAACCAGCCCGAGCTGCTTGCGGCGGCCTTCGCGCTGAACGAGGGCGGCGGCGGCCTGACCGACGGGCATGGCACAGTGCTCAGCCAATCGATGCAGACGGGCGAGAAGGCGAACCGCAACTTCGAGCTGCAGACGACCAATCCGGGCGGGCACAGCTCCACGCCTGTGGACGAAAACGCGATCTATCAATTGGCCGATGCGGTGCGGGCGGTGCGCGCGCTGAAGTTTCCTGTGCGGTTCAACGAGACGACCCGCGCCTTTTTCGCCAAGGCCGGTGCCTCCCGCAAGGATGCGCTGGGTGCGGCGATGGCGCGGCTGGCGGCCAATCCGGCGGACACGGCAGCGGAGGCAACCGTGTCCGCCGACCGCGGCCTCAATTCGATGCTGCGCACGACTTGCGTGGCGACAATGCTTGATGCAGGCCACGCAGCGAACGCGCTGCCGCAGCGCGCCAAGGCCAACATCAACTGCCGCATCGTGCCGGGCGAGGATGCGGATACGACCCGCGCCGCACTCGTGAAAGTTATCGGCGATGCCAAGGTCACCGTCACGCCGGTTGGCCGCATCCGCCCGATTGCCGTGCCGCCGCCACTTGATCGAGCGATCATGGGCCCAGCGGAAAAGCTGGTAGCGCGCTATTTCCCCGGTGTGCCGCTGGTGCCCGCGATGATGACCGGCGCGACCGATGCCACTTTCCTCGGCCCTCTTGGTATTCCGACCTATGGCGTACCTGGCCTGTGGAGCGATCCCGATGGCAACGGGCTGCACGGGCTGAACGAGCGGCATGCTGTCAAATCAGCCTATGTGGGCCGCGATTTCCTCTACGATCTAGTCAAGATTTACGCTGGCCAGGACTAGGGAGGCGGGAGGGAAGATCAGGGCTGAACGAGCATATTGCCGGTGTGGCCGCCGGCGAAAAGCAGCAAGAGCGCCTCGGCAAAGTGATCGATGCCCTCCACAAGGTGTTCGGGCAGCGTGATCTTGCCATCACGCATCAGCGCGGCGATCTCAGCCTTGGCTTCCGGAAAGCGCGCGGCGTGGTGGCTGACGACGAAGCCCTTCATCGACGCGTTACGTTCGGCGAGGCGCAGATACTTGGCCGGGCCGCGCACGTTGTCCATGTCCGAATACTGCGAGATCGCACCGCAGATGGCGACGCGCCCGCCCGCTGGTGCGAGGTTTTCGAGCGCGATATCGAGGATTTCGCCGCCGACATTATCGAAGAACACGTTGATCCCGGCGGGGGCCGCACGTGCCACTTCGGCGGCCACGTCGGCGTTCTTGTAGTCGATCGCAACGTCCGCGCCGAGAGTCTCGATGAGGTAACGGCACTTGTCCGGCCCGCCCGCGATGCCGATCACCCGCGCGCCGCGTGCCTTGGCAAGCTGCACCACCATCGAGCCGACCGCGCCTGCAGCGCCGGACACCAACACAAGATCGCCCGCCTGCACTTCGGCCACCGCGATCAGGCCGACCCACGCGGTAAGGCCCGTGGTCACACCGAGCGGGCCGACGAAATCGCGCGGCTGAAGGCTGTTTGAAAGATCGAGCTTCGTCAGCCCGGCCGCTGGCAGCAGCGCATGGGTTTGCGCCGAGAGCAGCCCGTAGACCCACTCGCCGACCGCGAGCGCATCGCTGGCGCTTTCCACCACCTGCCCGACGCCGAGGGCGCGGATGGTCGCGCCAAGGCCTGCGGTTTCATGAAAGCTGCCCGGGGTGAGCGTGGTGCGGATCCACGCATCCATCGAGAGTTTATCGACTTTCACAACAACCTGGCCTGCGGGGACGTCGGTGATCTCGCTGTCCTCGATCCCGAAATCTTCGGGGCTCGGCATACCTTCGCGGTACTGCTTGAGGAAGACGCGGCGATTGGTGTGCGGCATGGCTGGTTCCCGTGCTGGGGCTGTGAGTGCGGCGGTAGATGGCCCCGTCTCACCCGGCCATTGGCGGAATCACTAGCGCGGCCGACGGAGGCCATGATGAGACCGGATGGTGCAAGCCTTTGCTTGCCCAAGCAGGTGCAGCGGCGCAGATTGGATAAGGGTTTGTCATGGAGGGATCGCCGCGATGCGAGCACATATCGTTTTGCCTTTCGCCGCAGTTGCCGCGCTGGCCGCCAGCAGCGCTGCAGCGCAATCGGTGCAAGACGCAAAGGACCTGCTCGGCCGCATCCTTGGCCCTGCGCCAACCGCCACGTCTGCGTCAACTGCCTCGCCCGTGCCCCTGCCCACAACCACGCCAGCCCGCAGTCCGGCCATCACTGCGCCCCCGGCGAACGTGACCAGCAGCGAGGCTTCAAGCGGCCTCAAGCTCGCGCTTGGCACGGCAGCTGAACGCGTGGTGGGCCAACTGGGCCGGCCGGGCGGGTTCGCGAATGACCCCAAAGTGCGCATTGGCCTGCCCGGCGCGCTCGGCAGGCTCAATGGCCTGGTCTCGGCGCTCGACCGGACGGGGCTGACTGGCAACCTCACTGGCAAGCTCAATGCCGCAGCCGAAGGCGCAGTGAGCAAGGCGCTGCCGCTGCTCAAGACGGCGATCGCGCGCATGACCGTGAATGACGCGCTGGGCAT
>CANEVG010000092.1 GCA_947442095.1 Sphingomonadaceae bacterium | reverse complement strand
GCGTGACTGCGAATGGGGCGCTGCCGCTGGGGACGACGGCCAAGGACATGGTCATGGCGGTGATCCGCCAGATCGGCGCGGCAGGCGCGCATGGCCATGCGCTGGAATTTGCCGGGGAGGCGGTGCGCGCGCTGGGCATCGAGGGGCGCATGACCTTGTGCAACATGGCGGTGGAATGCGGCGCGCGGGTCGCGCTGATTGCGCCCGATGCGGTGGTGCTCGCGGCGATCGCAGGCCGTCCGCGCGCGCCGGGGGCGGCGATGCTGGCGCGGGGCTGGGAAGCGTGGAGCCAACTCGCCAGCGATCCCGAGGCGCGGTTCGACCGCGAAGTCATGCTGGATGCCGCCACGATTGCGCCGATGGTGACTTGGGGGACGAGCCCCGATCAGGCGCTGCCAATCACCGGCGCGGTGCCTGATCCTGCCGCGCTGCCTGCGCCGATGCAGGCCGATGCGGCGCGGGCGCAGGCCTATATGGGGCTGGAGCCGGGCACACCGCTGAGCGCCATTCCCATCGACCGCGCGTTCATCGGATCTTGCACCAATGGCCGCCTGTCGGACTTGCGCGATGCGGCGCGGGTGCTGCAGGGCCGCAAGGTCGCACCGGGGGTGCGTGCGATGATTGCGCCGGGCAGCAGCACGGTGCGGCGCGAGGCTGAGGCGGAAGGGCTCGACCGGATCTTCATCGAAGCGGGGTTCGAGTGGCGGCAATCGGGCTGTTCGATGTGCCTTGCCATGAACGACGACGTGCTCGCGCCCGGCGAGCGCTGCGCCTCCAGCACCAACCGCAATTTCGAGGGGCGGCAGGGCAGCGGCGGGCGCACGCATCTGATGAGCCCGGCGATGGTGGCGGCGGCGGCGGTGGCCGGGCACCTCGCCGATGTGCGCGAGCTTGTGCCATGAGCGCCGGGCTCACGCGGCTGACCGCGCCCGCTGCCGTGCTGGCGGGGGCGAACATCGATACCGATGTGATCATGCCCAAGCAGTTTCTGAAGGGCATCGACCGCGCGGGGCTGGCGCGCGGGCTGTTTCACGATCTGCGCTTCGGGGCGGACGAGACGCCCGATCCGGCGTTCGTGCTCAACTGGCCGGACAAGGCAGGGTGCCGCATTCTGCTGACGGGGCCGAACTTTGGCTGCGGCTCCTCGCGCGAACATGCGGTGTGGGGCATGCTGCAATATGGCATCCGCGCGGTGATCGGCACGACCTTTGGCGCGATCTTTGCCGACAATGCGGGGAACAACGGGCTCCTGCTGGTCAGTCTCAGGCCTGAGCCTCTGGCGGCGCTGATGGCGGCTTCGGACAGCACCGAACTGACGATTGATCTGGAAGCGCAGGAGATTGCGGCGGGCGGGCTCGTCGTGCCGTTCGCCATCGAACCCTCGCTGCGCCAGGCGATCATGCTGGGTCTGGACCGGATCGGGGAGACCTTGTTGCTGGCGGACCAGATCAAGGCGTTCGAGGCGGCGTATCTTGCCAATGCGCCGTGGCTGCTGGGCGATCAGCCGCAATGAGACTGGTCGATGGACATCCGGAAATCCTGCCCGGCTTCCGCTGGTTCGATGCCGATGTCGACGGGGTCTCGATCCGCTGTGCCGTAAGTGGAAGCGGGCCGCCGTTGTTGTTGCTCCACGGCCACCCGCAGACGCATCTGACCTGGCACAAGGTTGCGCCCCGCCTTGCCGAGCGCTTCACTATCGTGATGAGCGACTTGCGCGGCTATGGTGACAGCGCCAAGCCAGCGGGCGGGGCGGAGCACGAGGCCTATTCCAAGCGGGTCATGGCGTGCGATCAGGTGGGGCTGATGCGGCAGCTGGGGCACGAACGCTTTGCGGTGGTCGCGCACGACCGTGGCGCGCGCGTGGCGCACCGGATGGCGCTCGATTATCCAGAGGCGGTCGAACGCATGGTGCTGCTCGATATCGCGCCGACAGCGACGATGTATGCCGGTACTAACATGGAATTCGCGCGGCGCTATTTCTGGTGGTTCTTCCTGATCCAGCCCTATGATCTGCCCGAACGGCTGATTGCGGCCGATCCCGATCATTTCCTTGATACGCATCTGGCGGCGCAGACTAAGATTGCTGGTTCCGCCGATCCGCGCGTGGTGGCCGAGTACCGCCGCTGTTATTCCGATCCCGCAACCCGCCATGCGATTTGCGAGGATTACCGGGCAGCGGCGGGGATCGATCTGGTGCATGATGCAGCGGATGCCGAGGCGCGGATTGCCGCGCCGCTTCTGGTGTTGTGGGGCAGCATGGGCACGGTTGGTGCGCTGTGGGACGTGCTGGCCACATGGCGCGAAAAGGCCTTGGATGTGCGCGGACACGCGATAGCCTGCGGGCACAGTCCGCAGGAGGAAGCGCCAGAGGCATTTCTGGCGGCGCTGGAGGAATTTCTGTGAGGCTCAAGCATTTTGCGATCCTTCCGCTGCTGCTGGCTTCTGCCGCTGCTGCTGAAACCGTGCGGATCGACCGCGATGGGTTCGGCGTACCGCATGTGTTTGCCGATACGTCAGCGGCGGTGCTCTACGGCGCGGGCTATGCCGAGGCGCAGGACCGGCTGGCCGATATGGAGCAGGCGCGGCGGCGCGCGCTTGGGCGGCTGGCAGAAGTGCTTGGGCCGGATGCGGTGAAATCCGACATTGTCTCGCGCCAGCGGCTGCCGGAAAGGGGCGAACTCCTGCGCATGTATGCGGCACTTCCGGCCGAGTATCAGCGCATGCTGCAGGCCTATGTGAGCGGCGTGAACCGCGCGATTGCAGACATCGAAGCCGATCCGGCGCGGCTGACGCCCTATGAATTCACCAAATGGGGGGTAAAGCCCGAGCGCTGGGTCCTGACCGACTACCTTGCGATGATCGCGGGTTTTCCCCGCGGGCGGGGCGGTTCGGAAGTGACCAACATGGCGTTTCTGCAGGCGATGACCCTGCAGCATGGTGAGGCGAAAGCGCGGCAACTGTTCAATGATCTGGTGCCCGCAACCGACCCCGATACGCCCACGGTTATTCCCCCCGGCGAGGACTTGGCCCCCGCGCAGCCTATGCCGCAGCCGACGTTCCTGACGCTCGCGCCGCTGGCGAAGGCCGCCGAACCGCTCCCCGCGCCGGGTAAGGACCACAGCCGCTGCCTCGTGCTCGGGCCGCAGCGCACGGCGAGCGGCAAGGTCATGATGATGGAAGCGACCGCCGATGGCCCGGAAATCCATCTGCACGGCGGCGGGTTTGATAGCGCGGGGTTCACCACGCCCGCATGGGGCGTGCCGATCATGGGGCGCGGGCCGCAGCATGGCTGGCTGATCACCTCGGGCCATGCCGACAGCACGGACACGTTCGCCGAGAAGCTCGATCCGAAAAATCCGAACCGCTACTGGTTCAAAGGCCAATGGCGGCAGATGGAGCGGCTGACGCAGACGATCCTTGTTAAGGGCGGGGCTCCGGTGGTCCACGAGTTCAAGTGGACGCTGCACGGTCCGGTGGTGAGCGAGGATAAGGCCAGCGCCACCGTCTACACCCACCGCTTTGCGATGCGCGGGCATGAACTGGAGAACTGGGCCGCGCTGGTGGACATGCAGCGCGCGCGCTCGATTGACGAATTTGGTACCGCGATGGCCAAAATGGCGATCAATTTCGGCATCTGTTACGGCGATGAAAGCGGGCAGATCGGCTTCTGGGAGACAGGCCTGCTGCCGCGCCGCGCGCCCGGCACCGATCCGCGCCTGCCTACCCCTGGCACCGGCGAATACGAATGGCAGGGCTTCCTCTCGCCCGCCGAGCGCCCGCATATGGTAAACCCGAAGCAGGGCTATATCCACGCCTGGAACAGCAAGGCGACCACGTGGAGCCGGGAGGGCGATGATGCGCGCATGGGGGCGACCTTCCGCACGTGGCTCGGCAGCAAGCTCGCGGCGGGATCGCGCGGCGCGACCCTGGTCGATATGGCCGACTACAACCGCCAGATCTGGAACGGCTTCGGCGCGCGCGACCGGGCCAATGCGCCGCCCTATCTGTTTGCTTCAAGCCTGCGCAGCGCGGCGGCGAGTGCGAAGGATGCCGAGGTGACGCAGGCGGTCGAGCTCATGCTCTCGTGGAACGGGCGCTATGAGGACCGTGATGCGGACGGGCGCTACGACAATGCGGGGCTTACGCTGTTTCGCACCTGGCTCGAGACCGCGCCAAAGGTGCTGTTCGATCCGGTGATGGGCAACTGGTGGCAGGATATCGACGCGCACCGCTATCAGAAGTACCGCACCGCGCTGCTCCTGCGAACCTTGCAGGGGCCAGCGGCGGGGCTGCCGGTGACGTTCGATTACTTTGAGGGTCGTCCGCGCGATGCCTTGGTGGCCGAGACGATCCGCCAGACGATAGCCGCGGTGCGGCCCCAGTTCGGGCAGGCGGCGATGGCGGAGTGGAAGCGGCCGGTGTTCTGGAAATACTTCACCGAAGACGCAGAAGACCCGTCGCGCCCGCCGCTGCCCGATGATGACGAGCGCGCCAAGGCGCTGTGGGGCGAGCTGGGGCTGGGGCCAAAGATGGTCCCGCTGAACGGCGGCGAGGGCTGGGTAGGAATGATGGAGCTGACGCCCGCCGCCCCTGCGATCTACACGATCACCGAAGTGGGCGGGCAGAACCAGTTCATCGATCCGGCGGGGCGCGGCACGGCGCACCTCACGGATCAGGTGCAGATGCATGCGCAGAACCGGTTCAAGCGGATCGATCTGGCGCCGGACGCGGTTGCGGTGAGCCGGGTGTCGAGCGTGACCTTGACGTATCAGCCCTAGGTCTCGTCCCCGTCCAAGGCATCGATCACCCCGCCGACGAGATTCTGGCCGCTGAGGCGTTCGGCAAGGTTGGCAGCAGGTACGAGGCGGCGCAGCGCTTGCGTCTGGGCGGCGAGGTGGCGGCGCAGGCGCGCGGTGGCTTCTTCGGTGGAAACGGCCTCGAAGCGCAGAGCGGTGCCCCCATCCAGCTGTGCCAGCCGGGCCAGATCGGCGCGGATCACGGTGGCGATCTTGGGATAGCCGCCGGTGGTCTGGTGGTCGGCCATGAGCATGGTCATGCGGCCATCGCCGGTGAGTTGGAGACAGCCGGGCAGCGCGGGTTCGCTGGGCATGTCGAGCCGCAGCGGTACCAGCGGCGGGCCTTCGAGCACGCGGCCCATGCGGTCGAACGTGCCGCTGGCCGTGAAGGGCGCGGTGCAGAGCTGCTCCAGTGCAGCGGCGGCGAAGAAGCGCTCCTGCGGGCCTAGGACGATGCCGATGGGATCATCGGGCAGGGCTGCGGGCGCTGCGAGCGCGGCCGGTTCCGGCGTGCGCGCCGCGTGGTATTCCAGCACGTCGCCCGCGCGGACCATGCCGCCGCCGAGGCCCGAAAGCGCGTGGGTGGCGCGGCTGCCGAGCCAATGCGGGGCAGTGGTTGCGCCGCTGAAGGCGAGGCAGGCCCAGTTGCCTCCGCCGTGCCGAATACGCAGGCGCTGGCCAGGGCCGAGCACGGCGCGCTGCCATGCGCCGATCATGCGGCCATCCACTTCGCCGGTGAAGCCCGCGCCGCACAGCGCGAAGCCGATTTCGCCTTCGAGGCAGGTGAGCGTGAGGCCGCCGAGCGAAACTTCGATGGCGGTGCCGCAATCGGGCTCCGCGGCAGTGAGCGCTGCGGCAAAGGCAAAGGGATCGACCGGGCCGGAGCGCGGTACGCCAAAGCGCAGCGCGCCGCGCCGCCCGGCATCCTGCATGCTAGTGAGCGGGCCAGCGGCTTCGACCCTCAGTCGCACGGTCATGCCCGCTCGAACCGGATGGTGTCGCCCGGATCGAAGCGGAACGGGCGCTCACTTGCCGGATCGAGAATGGCAAGATCGGTGCGCCCGATCACCCACCAGCCGGTCGGCATGGGGAGCGTGGTGATGAGGCATTGCGGCCCGGCGATGATCACGCTGCCGGCGGGATGGCCGCGCTGCGCGATGGGTTTGCGCGGCAGCTGCAGGACGGGTGGCACCCCGCCGAGATAGGCGTAGCCGGGCGCGAAGCCGTACAGGAAGACGCGGTAGCGCCCGGCGAGGAAGGCCGCGATGACTTCCTCCCAATGCAACCCGGCCTGCGCGGCCACCTGATCGAGGTCAGGCCCATCAAGAGGATCGAAGCTGACCGGCACGACGTGCTCGCGGCCTTTGATCACCGTCGCCGAGGCGCTGTCCGCCAGCGCAAGCGCCGCAGCGACGAGTTCGGCCTGCGTTGTCATGAGCGGATCGTATTCCAGCATGATCGAGCAATAGGCCGGGATGGTTTCCACCAGCCCGTGCGGCGGGGCGGCGGCCAGCGCGCGGTCCAGCGCGACGACGCGGGCGTTGATCGCCGCGTCGATCCGGTCGCCGAATTCGATCAGCACGGCGGCCTCGCCCACCGCGCGCACAACAGGGGCGCTCATCCCAGAAACGGGGCAACCGCGATGCCGCGCGCGGCGAGCGCGGCGCGGATCGCGCGGGCCATCATGATGGCGCCCGGACTATCGCCGTGCACGCAGATCGATTGGCCGGTGAGCGCGACCGGCTGGCCGCTGACAGTTGGCATCTGGCCGGTTTCGAGCCAGCCGATGAGCCGGCTTGCCGCCGCCGCGTAGTCCTCGATCAAGGCGCCGGGCTGGCCGCGCGGCACGAGATTGCCTTCGGGCGTGTAGCCGCGGTCAGCGTAGACCTCGCTGTAGACCGCAAGGCCTGCCTCGCGCGCCGCCCGCTCCAGCACGGTGCCCGAGATGGCGAGCACGGCCAGCTTGCCGTCCACCGCCTTGACCGCGCGCATGATCGCCTCGGCCACCGGGCGGTCCTCGCTGGCGACATTGGCAAGCGCGCCGTGCGGCTTCACATAGGCGACGCGCGTTCCGGCCAGCGCGGCAATGGCGAGGAGCGCGCCGGTCTGCGCAGCGACAAAGCGCTCCACTTCGGGCGGGGGGAAGGGCAGGCGGCGGCGTCCGAAACCTTCCTTGTCGGGGTAGCTGGGATGCGCGCCCACGGTGATGCCGCGCTCGCGCGCCCAGGTGAGCGTGCGGAACATCGTTTCCGGATCGCTGGCGTGGCCACCGCAGGCAATGTTGGCGCTGGTGACGATATCGAGCATCGCCTGGTCATCGCCCATGGTCCACGGGCCATACCCTTCGCCGAGATCGGCATTAAGATCGATCCTTGCGCCCTGCGCCATCCGCTATCCTTCCGGTTCGAGCGCACTTTCGGGCATCGGCGCGCTTGCATCAAGCCCGGCGTTTATCAGTCTTTGCAGACCGCTCTGCATCGCGCTAACCGGGACGCATGCTTGAACCAGACTATGCCGATATCCGCGATGCCGTCCGCGCGCTTTGCGCCGATTTCCCCGGTGCCTACTGGCGCGATCTCGATGCGCGGATGGAATATCCGACCGCGTTTGTCGACGCGCTGACCAAAAGCGGGTTTCTGGCGGCGCTCATTCCGGAGGAGTTCGGCGGATCGGGCCTGCCGCTTTCAGCCGGGTGCGCCATTCTGGAAGAAGTGCAGCGCGCCGGGTGCAATGGCTCTGCC
The DNA here is from genome assembly GCA_947442095.1 of Sphingomonadaceae bacterium. Classification (GTDB taxonomy): domain Bacteria; phylum Pseudomonadota; class Alphaproteobacteria; order Sphingomonadales; family Sphingomonadaceae; genus Novosphingobium. Next base: position 2,860 of record CANEVG010000092.1, on the reverse strand, counting down.
TGCCATGCGCAGATGTACACTATGGGCACGCTGCTTCGCCACGGCAGCGATGAACAGAAGGCGCGGTATCTACCCCGCATCGCCCGCGGCGAACTGCGCCTGCAGGCCTTCGGGGTGACCGAGCCGGGCAGCGGCACCGACACGCTTTCGCTGCGCACGTTCGCGCGGCGCGAGGGCGACACCTATTTCATCAGCGGCCAGAAAGTGTGGACCAGCCGCGCCGAGCATTCGGACCTCATGATCCTGCTGGCGCGCACCACGCCCAAGGAAGATGTGGCGCGCAAGTCCGACGGGCTTTCGGTATTCATCGTGGATATGGCAGACGCGCTGAAGAACGGCATGACGATCCGCCCGATCCGCACGATGATGAACCATGCGACGACCGAGATCTGGTACGACAACGTGCCCGTGCCCGCCGCCAACCTGATCGGCGAGGAAGGCAAGGGATTTCGCTACATCCTCTCAGGCATGAACGCGGAGCGCATCCTGATCGCAGCGGAATGCATTGGCGATGCCAAGTGGTTTATCGAACGCGCCAGCGACTATGCCAAGGAGCGGCAGGTCTTCGGGCGGGCCATCGGGGCCAACCAGGGCGTGCAGTTTCCCATCGCCAAGGCCTATGCCGCAATGCGCGCAGCCGAACTGATGGTACATGAAGCCGCACGTGCCTATGAGGCCGGGGCCAATGCGGGCGAGGAGGCGAACATGGCCAAGATGCTCGCCGCCGATGCCTCATGGGAAGCAGGCAATGTCTGCGTGCAGACGCACGGCGGGTTCGGCTTTGCGGCGGAATACGATATCGAGCGTAAGCTGCGCGAAACACGGCTCTATCAGGTCGCCCCGATCTCGACGAACCTGATCCTTTCCTACCTTGCCGAACACGCGCTCGGCCTGCCGCGGAGTTATTAGTCGGCCTGAAGGGCCTGCAGGTGCGACACTGCAACTTGTTCGGAAATGACTTCGGCGTACTTGGCCTGAAGATCGAACAAGTTGGCCTCGTGCGGGCCGGGGTGCCGGTCGCCGCAGGCATCGCGCACCACGAAGGGCAGGAACCCGTTCTGGCAGGCATCGAGCGCGGTTGCGCGCACGCAGCCTGAGGTTGAAACGCCGGTGATCATCAGTGTGTCGACGCCCATTGACGTCAGCGTCGCGGCCAGATGTGTGGCGAAGAACGCCGAGGCATAGCGCTTGGTGATGACAAGATCGCCCGGTTCCGGGCTGAGCACGGCAGGAAAGGCTCCAAGCGGCGAGCCCTGCTCGAACACCTTCAGCGCAGGCACCTTGCGGAAGAACACGCCGCCATCCGCGCCGCCGGGCTGATACTCCACATTGGTGAAGATCACCGGGACACCCGCCGCGCGCGCCGCAGCCGCCAGCCGCGCGGCACTATCCACCGCTGCCTCGATCCCCGCATAGAGCGGCGAGCTGGGCTGGAGATAGGCCTCGACCATGTCGATCACAATCAGCGCGGGTCGCTTGCCGAACGGCAACGAACCATCGAACGCGCCGGTGTAGTTCGCCGTGATTTCGGTAAAGTCCGTGCTCATACGGGTTCCGTGCTCATCAGATAATGCCGCGCGCTGCCAGGGCCTGCCGCTGGGTTTCATCCAGCCCCAGCAGATCGCCGTAGATTTCGGCATTGTGCTGGCCGACCTCCGAAGGAGCCGGAGTGCGCACGCTGCTCGGTGTGGCCGAAAGGCGCGGCACGACGTTCTGCATCTTGAGCTTGCCGAAGCGCTCGGTTTCCACCTCGATGATCGCCTCGCGCGCCTGGAAGTGCGGATCGGCGAACATTTCGGGCGCGCGGTAGACTTTGCCTGCGGGGATCGAGTGCTTGATCATCAGCGCGTCGACCTCGTCGATGGTGAGCGTGGCTGTCCAGTCGTTGATCAGAGCGTCGAGCTCGATCTGGTTCGTTCCGCGCGCGACATGGGTGGCATAGCGCGGATCGGCGGCCAGTTCGGGCCTGCCCATCGCCTCGGCCAGCCGCGCGAAGATCGCGTCCTTGTTGGCGCCGATCATGAAATCGCCGTCGCTGCAGCGATAGACGTTGGACGGCGCGATACCGGGCAGGAACGAGCCCGAGCGTTCGCGGATGATCCCCGAGTGATCGTATTCCGGGATCACGCTTTCCATGACCTGCAGGACCGCTTCATAGAGCGCGGTGTCGACCACTTGCCCCTTGCCGGTGGAGGCGCGGGCATGGAGCGCGGCGAGCACGCCCATGCAGCCATACGTTGCGGTCAGCGTGTCTCCGATCGAGATGCCCATGCGGCTGGGCGGACGGTCCGGCTCGCCCACGATGTAGCGCCAGCCGCCCATCGCCTCGCCGATCCCGCCAAACCCGGCGCGGTCGGAATAAGGCCCGGTCTGGCCATAGCCCGACATGCGCGCGATGATCAGGCCCGGGTTGATGGCGTGCAGCACGTCGGGCCCGAGGCCCCACTTTTCGAGCGTGCCGGGCTTGAAGTTCTCGACCATCACATCGGCGGTGGCGAGGAGCTGGCGCACCAGATCTTGGCCCTCGGCCACGCGCAGATTGGCCGAGACCGACTTCTTGTTGCGGGAAATGACCTCCCAGTTGACCTTGTCGTCGCCGAGCCCCCAGTCGCGCATCGGATCGCCCGCGCCCGGCGGCTCGATCTTGATGACTTCCGCGCCCATGTCGCCCAAGAGCTGGCCGCAGAACGGCCCGGCCAAGAGCTGCCCGAGTTCGACCACCCGGATGCCCTTCAGAGCACCCTCGTTTGCCCCCATGTTTGCCACCCTTTTATTCCGCCGCCTGCAGCGTCTGCCACACTGGCTGGACGGGCGCGGGCAGGCCGGTTTCCGCCTCGCAATTGTCGCGCAGAGTTTCGAT
>CANEVG010000091.1 GCA_947442095.1 Sphingomonadaceae bacterium | reverse complement strand
GCGGCTGCGCCGCCGCCGCGCCAGAACAACCGCCATCTCTATACCGAAGCCTCGCCGCTCGATGCGGTGCCGTTTGCAGCCAAGGTGGCGCTGCTGGAAGCCATCGACGCGGCGGCCCGCGCGCGCGATCCGCGTGTGGCGCAAGTCTCGGCCAGCCTTGCAGCAAGCTGGTCGGTCGTGGAAATCGTGCGGGCCGACGGCTTCGTGGCGCAGGATGTGCGGCCCTTGGTGCGGCTCAATGTTTCGATCGTGGCCGAACAGGGCGGGCGGCGCGAGACCGGCAGCTTCGGGATGGGCGGTCGGCGGCTCTATGACGATTTGTTCGAGCCCGAGACCTGGAACCGCGCGATCGACACGGCGCTGGCGCAGGCGCTGGTCAATCTCGAATCGGTCGCCGCGCCTGCGGGCGAGATGACCGTGCTGCTCGGGCCCGGCTGGCCCGGCATCCTGCTGCACGAGGCCATCGGCCACGGGCTCGAAGGCGATTTCAACCGCAAGGGCACGAGCGCGTTTTCCGGCCGGATCGGTGAGCGTGTCGCCGCGCCCGGCGTGACCGTGGTGGACGATGGCTCGATTGCCGGGCGGCGCGGGTCGCTCACCATCGATGACGAGGGCACGCCGACCGAGGAAACCGTGCTGATCGAGGACGGCGTGCTCAAGGGGTATATCCACGACCGGATGAGCGCGCGGCTTATGGGCCTTGCGCCCACTGGCAATGGCCGCCGCGAAAGCTATGCCCATGCGCCGATGCCGCGCATGACCAATACCTTCATGCGCGGCGGTAACGATGATCCGGCCGAACTGCTTTCGCGCGTCAAGGACGGGATCTTCGCCAAGTCGTTCGGCGGCGGGCAGGTCGATATCACCAGCGGCAAGTTCGTGTTTTCCTGCACCGAGGCCTACCGCATCGAGAACGGCAAGCTCGGCGCGCCGATCAAGGGTGCGACGCTGATCGGCGACGGGCCGAGTGTGCTGACGCGCGTGACCGGCATCGGCAACGATATGGCGCTGGATGAAGGCGTGGGCGTCTGCGGCAAGGGCGGGCAGAGCGTGCCGGCGGGTGTCGGCCAGCCGACCTTGCTGGTCGAGGGGCTGACGGTGGGCGGCACGGCCTGAACTGGCGGCGGTCAGCGCCGGTTAAGCAGGGCGGGCGCATGATTCGGGTGCACCCAGTCGAAAGGCGCAGACCATGATCCGTTTTGCACGCAAGCTCGGGATCGCCGCCATTGTCAGCGCGCTCGCGCTCTCCGGCGTCGCTGCCAACGCCCGTCCCAAACTCACCGGTGAAGAGCAACTCGCCAAGCTGCTTGAAGGCCGCGTGGCCGGAAAGCCAGTGGAATGCATCTCGCTCCGCACGAACGCACCCTCGACGGTGATCGACAAGACGGCGATCGTCTATGGCAGCGGCACCACGGTCTATGTCCAGCGGCCCAAGATCGGAGCCGCATCGCTCAATTCGAACGATATCCTCGTCACGTCGATGGTCATCTCGCAGCTGTGCAACATCGACACCGTAAACATCATTGATCGCAACACCCTCTTCTGGCGTGGCTTCGTCGGGCTGGACCAGTTCGTGCCCTATACCAAGCCCGCCAAAGTTGCGCAGGCGAATTGAACCCGTCTGACTAATCGACGCGCGGCAACCGGTGGAAAATCGGCCCGGCCCTCTGTATGGGGCCGGAATGACCTTGCAGCTCCGCCTAGCCGCCCCTTCGGATACAGCCGCGCTTGCCGACCTTGGCCGCCGCGCCATCACCGCCAAGTTTTCGCACCTTTACAAACCGGAGGACTTCGCCGCGTTCTTGGCAGAGGCGCATAGCGAGACGAAAGTGGCGAAGGAGCTTGTCGATCCGGGCATGCGCATCGCGGTGATCGAGGAAGAGGACGCGCTGGTGGCGTTCTGCAAGCTGGTGATCGCCAGCACGCTGCCTGCCGGGCACAGCGATGCGCGCGCGCCGCTGGAATTGAAACAGCTCTACACCGATCCGGCGCGGATTGGCGGCGGGCTGGGCGCGCGGCTGATGGATTGGGCCATGGCCGAAGCGAGGGCGCTGGGCGCGGACGAAGTGCAGCTTTCGGTGTTTAGCGAGAATCCGGAGGCGCAGCGGTTCTACCATCGCTACGGCTTCGGCAAGATCGCCGATATCGAATTCTGGGTTGGCACACACTGCGATGCCGAATTTCTCTACGCCTGCAAGATCATGCCCGAAAGCCATGGCCTTGCCGCAGCCGAGCAGGTATAACGCGCGCCATGTCTTCCATTCGTCCTTGGCGCGATATCGCCCGCCGCAAGAGCCGCCAGATCATGGTCGGGTCCGTCCCTGTTGGCGGCGATGCGCCGATCACGGTGCAGACCATGACCAATACGCTCACCTCCGATCCGGTGGCGACGATCAACCAGATCCGCCGCTGCGAGGATGCGGGCGCGGATATCATCCGGGTTTCGTGCCCCGATGTCGAAAGCACTGCCGCGCTCGGCAAGATCGTGCGCGCGGCGCGCATTCCCATCGTGGCCGATATCCATTTCCACTACCAGCGCGCGCTGGAAGCGGCAGATGCGGGCGCGGCGTGCCTGCGCATCAATCCGGGCAATATCGGCAGCAACAAGCGCGTGGCCGAAGTGGTGCGTGCGGCCAAGGCCAATGGCTGCGCGATCCGCATCGGCGTGAACGCAGGCAGCCTTGAGAAGGACTTGCTCGAAAAGTATGGCGAGCCTTGCCCCGAAGCGCTGATCGAATCTGCGCTCGATCATATCAAGCTGCTGCAGGACCACGATTTCCACGAGTACAAGGTGGCGGTGAAAGCCAGCGACGTGTTCCTCGCAGTCGCGGCCTATATGGGGCTGGCGGACGCGGTCGATTGCCCGCTGCATCTGGGCATTACCGAGGCAGGTGGGCTGATCGGCGGCACGGTCAAGTCCTCGATCGGCCTTGGAAGCCTGCTGTGGGCCGGGGTCGGCGATACGATCCGCGTCTCGCTTTCGGCGGAGCCCGAGGAAGAAGTGCGCGTCGGTTTCGAAATTCTGAAGTCGCTTGGCCTGCGCACGCGCGGGGTGCGTGTCGTTTCGTGCCCGAGCTGCGCACGGCAGGGTTTCGACGTGATCCGCACGGTGGAGGCACTGGAAAGCCGCCTCAGCCATATCAAGACCCCGCTTTCGCTTTCGGTGCTGGGCTGCGTGGTCAATGGCCCGGGCGAGGCGCGCGAGACTGATATCGGCCTGACCGGGGGCGGCAACGGCAAGCACATGGTCTACCTTTCGGGCGTGACCGACCACACCGTGCAGAGCGAGGACATGCTCGACCATATCGTGGCGCTGGTTGAGAAGAAGGCGGCGGAGATGGAAGCGGCGACGACCGACGCGGGCAAGGCAGAAGTCGCGGTCTGATCGCCGTTCCGCGCGCGGTTGGCGATTTGCTAACCCCTTTGCGGGCAATATCCCGTTTGCCATGAACCGGATTTTTCTCATTGCAGGCGGCATCGTGCTGACCACGGCGGCAATCGCGCCGTTTTTGCGCCAGCCAGCCGTGCAAAGCGCGACGGCTGCAGCGAAGCCGGGGCGTGCCTCCCCTTGGGACAAGGCCGCCCCTGCCGCACCTGCGCGCGGCGGATCTGCCGAGACGGAGGAGATCGAGCGCGATTCCAGGGGGCAGTTTCATCTCGAAGTTGATGCCGGCGGCGAGACCGTGACGTTTCTGGTCGATACCGGGGCGGACTTGGTCGCGCTGACCGAGGACGATGCCGAGCGGCTCGGCATCCGGCCCGATCCGAGCGAGTACCGGCCCATGCTGCGCACCGCTTCGGGCACCGGTATGGGCGCGCCGGTGCAGATCGCGCGGCTGACGATTGGCGGGCGTGATCTCGATGATGTCGACGCGGTGGTGGTGCCCGAACTGCCCGTCAGCCTGCTCGGCCAATCGGCGCTGCGGCGGCTGGGCAGCGTGACGCTCAGGGGTGACCGGCTGACCATCACCGGGTAACGTGGCGCGATCTGAAAAAACCGAGTGCGAGGAATCCTTCGCGGCGCTAGTACCGACGCATGCAAGACCAGCATAAATTGTCTGAAGGCGGCCACGTCGCCAAGACATAGGTGAAAGTGGTGCGCGAAGTGCAAGCTGAGTTCAGCGTGCTGCCGGGTGCCCGGCCCCGCTCTGTGGTAGACGAATTGATCGCCGAGCGCCGTGCCGAAGCGGCCCGCGTATGACCAAGGCGCTGTCTATCCGTCCTGCTACCTCCACCGATCTGCCGCTGATCGCTGCGCTGATTCGCGCGCTGGCAGACTATGAAGAGCTGGCGGACGAAGTGCGCTTCGATGAGGCGGTGCTGGGCGAGAAGCTGTTCGGGCCGCGTCCATATGCCGAAGTGCTGATCGGGGAACTGGATGGTGTGCCGCAAGGGTTCGCGCTGTTCTTCCACAATTTCTCGACCTTCGAAGGCAAGCCCGGGATCTATCTGGAAGACCTTTTCGTGCGGCCCGAGGCAAGGGGCAGCGGGCTCGGCAAGGCGTTGCTCGCCGAGCTTGCCGCGCTGGCTTTGGCGCGGGACTGTGCTCGGCTTGAATGGTCGGTGCTCGATTGGAACGCGCCCGCGATCGGGTTCTACAAGAAGCTGGGCGCGCGGTTGATGGACGAGTGGACCGTGATGCGGGTGGACGGCGCAGATCTTGCCCGGCTTGGCTCAGGTCTTGGCTCAGAGGCTGGAAGAATCGCTTAAAACGCCTTATAAGACGTAGGCATGACGGGATGGGTGGATAGACGCGGGCTGTTCAAGGGCGCCGCAGCGACGGTTATTGCAGCAACGGTGCCTGCGCGCGTGTTTGCGCAGCCGTTCAGCGTTTCCGAACAGCATCGGCGCATTCTGGCGGTGGCGCAGGACCAGGTGGCGCGCGTGGGCGCGGCACTGTGGCGCAAAGATATCGTTGGTGTGGCCGATTTCGCGCTGCCCTCGGCGCTGCCGCGGCTGCATTTCGCCAATCTGGAAAAGGGCGAGGTGCGCTCGTTCCTTGTCGCGCATGGCAAGGGTTCGGATCCGGAGCACGACGGGTTCCTCAAGTCCTTCTCCAACACGGAGGGCAGCCTTGCCACTTCGCGCGGGGCCTTTGTCACTTATGAATGGTACAAGGGCAAATATGGCACCTCGATCCGCCTCGGCGGGATCGACCTGGACAACAACCGCGCGCTCGAACGCCGAATTGTAATGCACCCGGCTTGGTATGCGAATCCCAATATGCTGGAAAAATGGGGCAAGCTGGGCCGCAGCGACGGGTGCTTCGCAATGAGCGAGGCGGACTTCAACGAGGCACTTTGGCATCTTTCCGGCGGGCGGCTGCTCTATGCGGACCGGCTGGGGATTTACTGAAGGTTTGGTTTTGCGTGCTGGATTCTCGTCTGCCCGAGGATGACGGCAAGACGCCTACAGCCTAGCGTCTCGTTATCCCCGTGAAGGCGAAGATCCACTGCACCTCAGCGCTAGGCCGCTCTGGATCCCTACAGCGGATTGTCCAGCTTGATGATCGCCTCGTTGCTCTTGCGCTGATCGGTGTGGAGTTCGCGCGGTTTGCTGAAGCTGGTGATCACCGGGGCGTCGCGGCCATAGATATCGGCGAAGCTGCGCATCAGGCCGTTCACGTCGCGCGCGACGGTGAAATAGGTGATGTAGACCGCCCAAGGCTTGGTCATCGGCACTTTGGTGTACTTGCCCGAGAGGTTGTACTCCACGGCGGTTTCGGGCGGCAGGTCGGAGCCAAGGATCGCCATCGTCATCGCGAGTTCGGTGGCGCGTTCGGCCCGGATGCAGCCATGGCTCAGCGCGCGCGCGGGCAGCGCAAACAATTCGCGGTTGGGCGTGTCGTGAATGTAGATCGCGTGCTCGTTGGGCATGTCGAGCTTCATCTTGCCGAGCGCATTGGCCCCGCCCGGCTGTTGCACCACGGTGATCATGCCGTCTGCCGCCTTGGTGGCGACATAGCCCTGCCGCTTGGCCGACGCCGGGCTGGCGATGAGCCGCTTGCCCAGCCCTTCGCCCACCACGATCGATTGCGGCACGGTCCACGTCGGGTTGAAGACCACGTTCTTCACCTGCTCGGCGAGCTGCGGTGTCGCGGTCTTGCCCGGCTTGCCCACGATGGCGCGGTAGGTGCGGATGATCTTGTTGTTGACCGTGAGCCGCAGCTCCTGCTCGGGCACATTGATGATGAGGTACTGCAGGCCTAGGTCGCGGGCGAGCCAGCGCCACCGGTCCATATTGGCCTTGATCATCGCAATCTGGCGTGGCTCGCGCGCCTTGGGCAGCATATCGCGCAGCAGCGCATAATCGGGGTGCACCGGCACGAGCGAGGCGAGCACGCCGGGAACATCTTGCGTTTCGGTCGCCTGCGCGAGAAGCTGCGAATTGGGGCGCAGATCCTGATCGGGATCGACCGCGAACCATTGCACCCGCGCCGCCATCGGCGTGCGGCCATCGCGCAAGTCTTCGGCCAGCCACACGAACAGGCGGCTGGCAAGCACATCGAGCTCGTCGCTCTCTCCCTTGGCGAGCTGGGCCGCAAGCTTGGCCGGTTCGTAGTCCGCCGGGGCCAGGCCTTCCTTGCCGATGCTCCTAATGGCGGCGAGCAAGGCTTGTGCGTCGCTAACCCTCCAGTGCGCTAGCGGCGGCGGAGCGGGCGGTGCCGGAACTGCGGCAACCACCGCGGTCGGGCCGGGCAGGGCAGGCGCTGCCGGGGCTGGCACCGCAGTTGGCGCGGCAACGGGCGGTGCCGGCTTAGAGGTTGCCGGCTTTACCGGGGCCGTGAGATCCACCGGCCCCTGCTGGGCAGCGCCGGCAGGAGCGGCCCAAGCGGCCGCAGCGAGCACGCTCGCTCCGAGCAGGCCGCTCAGGCTGGTCCTTTTCATCATGCGCATCGGTTGGTCTTTCCTGCTTGCCGCCCCGGGCCCCGCTGATTCTGCCCGATGCGGCTGTAGCAATCAAGCAAGGCGGCTGACTGGATGCTGAATTCCGGTGCCAAATTCGCGTACCTCATCCGCGTTCCGCTTCGCGCCTTTGCTCTCATCCCTTGAGGTCGCTATGGGCAGGCGATGAAGCGCGACACCACTCTGCTGCCGATCCTTGTGGCGCTGACCGGCCTTGCCTGTTTCGGCGTGATGGACGGCTTCATGAAAGCCGCGGCGATTGCGCTGGGCGCGTATGCCGCGATGTTCTGGCGAAATATGGTGGGCACACTCGTGATGCTGCCGATCTGGCTCCTGCGGGGCAACAAGGATGGCAGCCGGAGCCTGCCTCGCTGGCCGGCCATGCGGCTGCACCTGCTGCGCTCCGCGGTCGCGGGGGTCATGGCAACGATCTTCTTTTATGGCCTTGCCCGCACGCCGGTAGCCGAGGCCATGGCGCTTTCGTTCATCGCGCCGCTGCTTGCGCTCTATCTGGCCGCCGCCACGCTGGGCGAGGAACTTTCCCAGCGCGCGGTGGGCGGATCGGTGGTCGCACTTGCCGGCGTGGGCGTGATCGCTGCGGGCAAGTTTGGCGGGGACTACGACATCGAGAGCATCAAGGGCCTTGCCGCGATCCTTGTGTCGGCGGTGCTCTATGCGTGGAACCTGGTGCTGCAGCGCAGCCAGTCGCAGTTGGCCGGCCCGGAGGAGATCTCGTTCTTCCAGACGTTCTTCATCTTCTGCCTGCTGGGGCTGGGCGCGTGGTGGTTTGCGCCGCTGCCGGATCCGAAGATGTGGACGATTCTGGCCGCATCCGCCGTGCTTTCGACCGTGTCGCTGATGCTGCTCGGCTGGGCCTATGCCCGCGCCGAGGCGCAAGTGTTGGTGCCGCTGGAGTATACCGCGTTCATCTGGGCGGCGCTGGTCGGCTGGGTGGCGTTTTCCGAACCGCTTACGCTGCGCACGCTGGCGGGCGTGGTGCTCATCGTGGCGGGTTGCCTGATCGCGCTGCGGCGGGCGGAACCGGCGATCGAACCGGCTTGATTGCGCCAAATCCATGCGTTCCATGCGCGCCAAACGCTTGACGCGGCGCGTATCTCAGCGCATCGCGCGAGCGTTGTGAGGGCCATCCGGGGGGAGGCCCCGAGACGACAAACGGCACAAGCCACGGCAAACGGCATCAGCAGAAGGAACTAGGCTCAGCCATGACCCAGGTCGGACAGGACTCGCTCGGATCGCGCAGCACGCTCACCGTCGGTGGCAAGGATTTCGCCTACTACGATCTCGCCAAGGCTGGAGACGTCTCGCGCCTGCCCTTCTCGATGAAGGTGCTGCTGGAGAACCTGCTGCGCTTCGAGGACGGCGGCTTCACTGTCTCGACCGATGACATCGATGCACTGGTGGCGTGGCAGCAGAACCCGGTCACGGGCCGCGAGATCCAGTATCGCCCCGCGCGCGTGCTGCTGCAGGATTTCACCGGCGTGCCCTGCGTGGTCGACCTCGCCGCGATGCGCGATGCGATTGCCAAGCTCGGCGGCGATACCAGCAAGATCAACCCGCAGGTGCCCGTGCACCTCGTGATCGACCACTCGGTCATGGTCGACGAGTTCGGCCATCCCAAGGCATTCGAGCAGAACGTCGAGATCGAATACCACCGCAACGGCGAGCGTTATGATTTCCTCAAGTGGGGTTCCAAGAGCCTCGCGAACTTCAAGGCCGTGCCTCCGGGCACCGGCATCTGCCACCAGGTGAACCTGGAACACATCGCGCAGACGGTGTGGACGAGCGAGGGGCTGGACGGCGCGATGGTCGCCTATCCGGATACTTGCGTGGGCACTGACAGCCACACCACGATGATCAACGGCCTTGGCGTGCTCGGCTGGGGCGTTGGCGGGATCGAGGCCGAGGCCGCGATGCTGGGTCAGCCGGTTTCGATGCTAATCCCTGAAGTCGTGGGCTTCAAGATGACTGGCGAGCTCAAGGAAGGCGTGACCGCCACGGATCTGGTGCTGACCTGCACGGCCATGCTGCGCAAGCATGGCGTGGTTGGCCGTTTCGTCGAATACTATGGGCCGGGCCTTGCCTCGCTCACGCTGGCCGACCGCGCAACGCTGGCCAACATGGCGCCCGAATATGGCGCGACCTGCGGCTTCTTCGGCATCGACGAGAAGACGCTGGACTACATGCGCCTGACCGGCCGCGAAGAGGCCCAGATCGCGCTGACCGAGGCCTATGCCAAGGCTCAGGGCTTCTGGATCGACCCTTCGGTGGAGCCGGTATTTACCTCGACGCTGGAACTCGACCTTGCCAGCGTGGTGCCCAGTCTTGCCGGGCCGAAGCGCCCGCAGGACCGCGTTTCGCTGCAGGACGTCGATGATGTGTTCAACGCGGACCTTGCAGGCACCTACAAGAAGGCGCAGCAGCGCGTGCCGGTGGAAGGCATGGATTTCGATATCGGCGACGGCGATGTGACCATTGCCGCGATCACCAGTTGCACCAACACTTCCAATCCCGGCGTGATGGTGGCCGCGGGCCTGGTGGCCAAGAAGGCCAACGAACTGGGTCTGAAGCCCAAACCCTGGGTCAAGACAAGCCTTGCACCGGGCTCGCAGGTGGTGACCGACTATTTCGTGCGCGCCGGGCTGCAGGAGCATCTCGATGCAGTGGGCTTCAACCTCGTCGGTTATGGCTGCACCACCTGCATCGGCAATTCCGGCCCGCTGGCGGAACCGATCAGCAAGGCGATCAATGAGAATGGCCTTGTCGCCGCTGCGGTGATTTCGGGCAACCGCAACTTCGAAGGCCGCGTTTCGCCCGACGTGCGTGCCAACTTCCTCGCCAGCCCGCCGCTGGTGGTGGCCTATGCGCTCAAGGGCACGGTGATCGAGGACTTCATCACCACCCCGATCGGGCAAGGCACCGACGGCAAGGATGTGTATCTGAAGGACATCTGGCCCTCGAACGCCGAAGTCTATGCCACGATGGCTGGCTGCATGGACCGCGCAATGTTCCAGGCGCGCTACGCGGACGTCTACAAGGGCGATGAGCACTGGCAGGCGATCAACGTGACCGGCTCGGAAACCTACAGCTGGCGCGCGGGTTCGACTTACGTCGCCAACCCGCCGTACTTTGAGGGCATGAGCATGACCCCGGCGGCGGTGAGCGACATCATCGAGGCGAAGCCGCTGGCGATCCTCGGCGATTCGATCACCACCGACCACATCTCGCCAGCCGGTTCGATCAAGGCCGACAGCCCGGCGGGCAAGTGGCTGATGGAGCACCAGGTCGCCAAGGCGGACTTCAACTCCTATGGCGCGCGGCGCGGGCACCACGATGTGATGATGCGCGGCACTTTCGCCAACATCCGCATCAAGAACGAGATGGTGCCGGGCATCGAAGGCGGCATGAGCCGTTATGGCAGCGACGTCGGTGCGATTTACGACGTGGCGATGCAGCACAAGGCCGATGGTACGCCGCTGGTGGTAAT
>CANEVG010000090.1 GCA_947442095.1 Sphingomonadaceae bacterium | reverse complement strand
CCTGGGGCGCGCAGTTCTATGCCGCTCCAATCTCAGTCATCGCTACCGGAAAGCTCCACGCAAAAACCGCCCTCGAAGCCGTCGCCTCGGTCATCTGCCAGCGGACAACATTCGCGCTCTACTCATAGGGAGAGGGAGCAGATACTATTCGGCTATGGCAATCGGATAAGTAAGAAGCACTTGGCAAGAAACAGAAGGGTTCTGTCACTCCAATCGTGACTGATCGTGCTGTGCCGTTCTGCGCACACTACCCACCAAAGTTTGCGGCAGGTGGAGCGAAGCGGAACGAACGACGGCGTTTGTGTTGGAACGCGTCCGGGATCGGCGAACGATACCCATTGATGCTGTGCGGGCGGATGAGCCTGCGCGCGCCGACACCGCCACAATACCATTCCTGCAAGCGTTGGTCAGCACCGCCCGGTCAAAGTACAACCGTCTAACGGTTCAAGCCCCGATCCTGATCCTCCTTTGAGAAAGCTGGGCTACGGCTCATGCCTCGAGCGAACAGCTCTGGCGGCAAAAAACGCTTGGGCGGGATCACCAAGCAGGGAGATGGCTACTTACGGCCGCCGCTTGTGGTCGGCGCGACGGGGGTGATACTTGTGACGCGTAAAAAAGCTGATCGGCAGCCTTGGATGGCGCACCTCCTGAAACGCAACCCTGCGAAGATCGCCGCGGCCGCGCTCGCCAACAGAACAGCGCGCATCGCTTGGGCCGTGATGTCGCGCAAAGAAGCCTCCGGGGCTCCGGCCGCGTGACCGTCGTCCGCGCTGCCGGGTAACGCCGGCGGCGGAGTGGCCTTGGAGTAGCTGAGTAGTGACGGCAAACCGGTCTGACCGGGGGTCGGCAAAACCCAATGGCTCAAAGCGCTTAGGGCGCGGTGACGTGATTAGGGAGCCAGCCAGCGGACTTCATCAGGGCCAGCCGCCATGCAGTGCTGCGCGGATGGGCCGAACACCTCGATGCACCCAACCGGTGCTCCTCACGAAACAAGAGCTTTTGCGCGGCAGGGGGCGTCCACACATCGACCTACAACCGCCGCATAACTGCACAGCTACGCTGGTGCGGGGGCCGTCCACGCCATCATGTCAAAGTCAGCGCGGTGGACCTAGCAACAGCCACGCTAAGCCCTCAAGATCAGCCTGATCACGGACTGCAGCAGCAGTTTTGCGAGCTAAGGGAGGGGCGGGCCTGATTGTTGACCAGCAGCCACATCCGCTTCCACCACCATGCCTTCATCCCAGCGCGGACTGTTGTCCCCACCGCACCGCGAGGTAAACCGGCACCCCCGCCAGCACGAGCCCGAGGCCATAGCCCACAGCGCTCAGTCCAAGCCCCCAGGTCGCCCAGCCGATAAACGCCGCGCCCGTCAGCGCCACCACGGTAAGGCCCCGTTCCTGCGGCAGCAGGCGGATCGCCGCCAGCATGCTCATGAGATAAGCGAGCATGCCCGCGGCAAGGCTGACCGAGGCGATGAATGCGAACAGGTCGCCCATCCCGCGTCCGAAATTTAGCAGGGTCACTGCCGAAAGCAGGATCGAGGAGACAACATGCGCCCGCACCGGCGTGCCGCGCGCGCCGTCTGCGGCAAACCACGCTGGAAACACCCCGCCGCGCGCCATCGCCTGCGGCATCTCGCCTTGCAGCAGGATGAAGCCATTGAGCGTGCCGAACGCGCTGATCGCAGCGAATATCGCTACGACCGAAGCCATCCCGCCGCCAAATGTGCGCCCGAGGAAATCGGCAACCGGCGCGGGGGAGGCGGCGGCTTGGGCTTGCGGCATATAGGCCCAGAACGCCAGGCTGATGCCCAGATACACCGCGCCTGTCAGCACCACGCCAACGAGCGTGGCAAGCGGCACGACGCGCTCCGCATTCTCCACTTTGCCCGCCGGTACTGTCGCCGATTCCAGCCCGAGGAAGCCCCAGAATGTAAGCCCCGCCGCTGTCGCAATCGCGCCCGGCGAAATGCTCACGGTCGGCTGCTCCACGTGCGGCGTGCCGCTTGCTGCGAACCATAGCGCAAGACCGATCAGCAGCACCAGCGGCAGCAGCTTGAGCGCGGTCGTCACCACCGAAAACGCCCCCGCCGCGCGCACGCCGCGAATGTTCACCAAGGTCATCAGCCATACGCAGCCCACTGCCAGCAGCGCGGGAAGGCCCGGCGTCTGGCCGATCCACGGCATCACGAGGCTGATGTTGCTCACCACCGCCACCGCGATCGCGCCGTTGCCCGCCCACAGCATGACCCAGTAGCTCCACGCCGTGGCGAACCCAGCAAACGGCCCGAACGCGGCTTGCGCATAGGCATATGGCCCGCCTGAATAGGGCAGCTTGGCCCCCATCCGTGCAAAAGCGGCCGCCAGGCAGGTCGCGCCGCCAATCGTGATCAGCCAGCCGTAAAGCTGGTTGGTGCCCAGCGGCGCGAGCGTGGCGGGCAGCAGATAGATGCCCGAGCCGACCATGTTGCCCACGCACAGAGCCAGCACCATCCAGAAATTGAGGCCGCGGGTTTTAGGGGTCATCGAAGGTCCGTTCCTAAATCCCCCTTCGCTCGACACGAATGGAATGGGGGTAGCGTGTCATATTTGCAGACTAACGCTTGATCGCGCCGCGTCACCGTGTTTGTTGCACCGGCAATGGCAAGCCTTCCCAACTATGATCCCCGCCTCGTCCGCGCTGCCTTGGCGATGAACGACAATCTGCTCCACGAAGCTGAGCCGCTGCTGCGCGCGCTGCTCAAGGAAAATCCGTTTGATGTGCGCGCTATTCGCCTGTTTGCCGAACTGGCCGGCCGGATCGGGCGCTATGTCGATGCGGAAAACCTGCTGCGCCGCGCGATCGAACTTGCTCCTGAATTCACTGCCGCACGCGCCAACCTTGCGCTCGTGCTCTATCGCACCAACCGCGCGACTGAGGCGCTTGAAGAACTCGCGCGCGTGACGGTGGAGGACCCGGAGAATACCGGCACCCTCAATCTGCAAGCCGCCGCCTATGGCCGCATCGGCGAGTTTGATGAGGCGCTGGCGCTTTATGCGCAGGTGCTGCGTGAGACCCCAAATCAACCAAAAGTCTGGATGAGCTACGGCCACATGCTCAAGACCGTCGGCAAGCTTGCCGAAGGCATAGCCGCCTATCGGCGGGCGCTCGAAATCCAGCCGGGGCTGGGCGAAGTGTGGTGGAGCCTGGCCAATCTCAAGACCGTGAAGTTCTCAGGCGCAGACATTGTCGCGATGCAGGCGGCGCTGGCGAGCGAGACGATCTCTCCAGAAGACCGCTGGCACCTCGATTTCGCGCTGGGCAAGGCGCATGAGGATCGTGCCGAAGCACAGACTGCTTTTGCACATTATGCTGCGGGCAATAGCTTGCGGAAAAAACGCCTGCCCTACAAGGCCGATGACACCACCGCAGCGGTTGATCGCACCATTGCAGCCGCAACGCCCGAACTGTTCACCCGGTTTGCCGGCGTCGGCTGCCCCGCGCCCGACCCCATTTTCGTGCTCGGCATGCCGCGTGCCGGTTCAACATTGGTGGAACAGATACTCGCCAGCCATAGTCTGGTCGAAGGCACCAGCGAACTCCCCGATATTGCGCTGCTGGCGCGCTCGGTCGAGGACTATCCGGCAAGCCTTGCCGCGCTCGATCCGCAAACCTTGCAGAATCTTGGCGCGCAGTATCTGGAGCGCACGCGCGTGCAGCGCCATACCGCGCGGCCCCTGTTCATCGACAAGCTGCCCAACAACTGGATGCACGTGCCCTTCATCCGGTTAATCCTGCCGAATGCGAAAATCATCGACGCGCGCCGCCATCCCCTTTCCTGCTGCTTCTCCAATTTCAAGCAGCATTTCGCGCGCGGGCAGGGCTTTACTTATTCGCTGCAAGACCTTGGGGCCTATTACAGCGACTATGTCCGCCTTATGGCGCACGTGGATCGGGTCCTTCCGGGTTACGTCCACCGCGTGATCTACGAGCGGATGGTGGATGACACCGACGCCGAAGTGCGCGCGCTGCTGGCCGCTTGCGGTCTGCCGTTCGAGCCCGCCTGCCTTGCCTTCCACGAGACGGAGCGCGCCGTGCGCACGCCAAGCTCGGAGCAGGTTCGCCGCCCGATCTACCGCGAAGGCACCGAAGGTTGGAAGGCATTCGAACCTTGGCTCGGTCCGCTTGAAATCGCGCTGGGCGATGTGCTGGCGACCTATCCCGAGGTGCCTGCTGCCTTGCGCTGAACGCTTGCTGGCATCGTTGTAAATTGGCCACGCGGGGGCAGTCTTTGCATTTGTGCTGCGCAATGTTTCTTGAAATTTGCTGCAAGGCGGATCACGGCCAGTATTACTAGGGTTCCAGGAAAGTGAGACGTAGAAATGACCGTTGCAGTGACCGGGGTGTATGGCCGCTTTTCCCGTGCAATCATGCTTGCAACAACTGCCCTTGTCGCACCTGTAGCTCTGGCCCAAGAAGCACCTCAGACTGCGGCGGAAGCAAGTGCCGCGCTCGACGGTACCGAAATCATCGTGACCGCGCAGAAGCGCAGCGAGAATCTGCAGAACGTGCCGATCTCGATCCAGGCACTTGGCACGCAGAAACTTGAGCAACTCAACGTCGCCAGCTTCGACGACTACGCCAAGGTGCTGCCGAGCGTGAGCTTCCAGTCGTTTGGTCCGGGCCAGACCCAGCTTTCGTTCCGCGGCATCACCAGCGGCGGCGACGGGCTGCGCGGGGGGTCGCAGCCCACTGCGGCGGTCTATCTCGATGAAGTCCCCGTCACCACGATCGGCACCGCGGTCGACTTGCACGTTTACGATATCGCCCGGGTCGAGGCGCTGTCCGGCCCGCAGGGCACTCTGTTCGGAGCAAGCTCGCTGGCCGGCACGCTACGCATCATCCCGAACAAGCCGGATACCAGCGGTTTTGCAGGCCGCGTGGATGTGGCGGTCAACAAGGTCGGTGAGGGCGGTACGGGCGGCAGCGCTGAAGCCTTCGTCAACCTGCCGCTGTCCGACCGCGCTGCAGTGCGCTTGATGGGCTTCTACCAGCGTGACGCCGGCTTTATCGACAATATCCCCGGCACGCGCACTTACACGCTGGGTGATACCGATCCGAACACCAGTGTCACGATCAACAACGCCGCGCTGGTGAAGGACAACTTCAACACCACCGAGACGATGGGCGGCCGCGCTGCGCTCAAGGTCGATCTGGATGACAACTGGACTGTGCAGCCCTCGGTGCTTTACCAGTATCAGAAGACGCGCGGCTCGTTCCTGTTTGATCCGCGTCGCGGCGACCTCAAGGTTACGGACTACTCGCCCTCATTCAACCGCGATGCCTGGGCGCTCGCCACTCTCACCATCCAAGGTAAGCTGGGCAACTGGGACCTGACCTATGCCGGTGGCTATTTCGACCGCAGGATCGACAACCAGGCCGATTATTCGGAGTATTCGGTCGCCTATGACGCGATCGAAGGCGGTTATTACACCAACTTCCCGACGGCAGGGGGCGGCTTCCTCGATCCGACCCAGATCGTCCACAACCATGACGCGTTCACCAAACAGAACCACGAACTTCGCATTGCCTCGCCCTCGGGCGATCGCTTCCGCATGGTCGCCGGGTTCTTCTTCCAGCGCCAGACCGACCGCATAACCGCAGACTATTTCATCCAGGGGCTGGCCGGCATTCCTAATTCGCCCGCCGTGCCCAAGGCGGGTGACAATCTCTTCGCCACGCGCGCCTACCGCGTGGACCGCGATTATGCCGCTTTCTTCGATGGCTCGTTCGATCTCACCCCTGAGCTGACCCTTTCGGCGGGCCTGCGCGCCTTTATCGTCAAGAACAGCCTTGATGGCTTTTCCGGCTTCCAGTCGAACACCACGAACCCCAACTGCATCCCCGTGGATGACGACAACCGGGTGTGCGACAATTTCAACAAGGTCACCAACCAGAGTGGTGAGACGCACCGCATCAACCTGACGTGGAAAGTCGATCAGGACCGGTTGCTTTATGCCACCTACTCGACCGGCTACCGGCCCGGCGGCAACAACCGCCGCCCGAACGTCAATCCCTATGTCGCCGATACGCTGACGAACTACGAATTCGGCTTCAAGACGTCGTGGTTCGATCGCAAGTTCCGGCTCAACGGTGCGGTGTTCTACGAAAAGTGGAACCAGCTACAGTTCGGCCTCAGCCCGGTTGGTTCGGCCGGGGTGACCAACATCTACAACGCCGGCGATGCGAGGGTTTACGGCGCGGAGATGGACTTCAACCTGCGGCTTGGTGGGCTCACGCTTTCGGGCGCGGGCACCTATATCGATGCTCAGTTGACCACCGATTTCTGCTCGTTTGACGCTAGCGGCAATCCCGACTGCACGCTCGGGGTTGTTGCAGCACCGAAGGGCACGCGGCTGCCGATCCAGCCCAGGTTCAAGGGCAACATGACCGCCCGCTACGAATTCGGTCTCGGAAAGGCCAATGCTTTTGTGCAAGCTTCGATGCTCCACCAGTCAAGCTCGAGTTCGTATCTCACGACACTCGAATCGAACCTGCTGGGCCGGACTGCCGCGTTCGAGACATTCGATTTCTCAGTGGGCGCGAAGATTGCCGGATTTGATATCTCCGCCTTCATCGAGAACGCGTTCGACAAGCGCGGGATTCTGAGCATCAACACGGCCTGCACGCCCACGATCTGCGGCGCGGGCCGACGGTTCTATCCAATCAAGCCGCAGATATTCGGTATCAAGCTGGGCCACGATCTCTGATCGCTGCTTCAGCCTAGCCGAAGCAGAGGCGGCACCGGCCCAGTGCCGCCTTCGCCGTCAGGCGAACATCATGGTCTATCCAGCACATAGCCCAGCGAGCGCACCGTGCGCAGGAGATACCCTGCACCGGCCTCGCGCAGCGCGCGGCGCAGGCGGCTGACCCAAGCGTCCACGGTGCGTTCGTCAATAGGCTGCCCGTGCTTGCCCAGCGCCGCGATCAACTGCGCGCGGGAAAACACATGGCCCGGCTGCTCCATCAAATAGCGCAGCAGGCGAAACTCGTTGGGCATCAGATTGATGGCCCTGTCCTTCCAGCGCGCCTGCAGCGCCGCCAGATCGAGCGCCAGGTCGCCCAGCCGCAGCAACCGCGCAGGTGCCTCACGCTCGGGCAATTGCACCGAAAGCACCCGGTCCAGCACCGCCGCGCGATCGATCGGGCCGATGATGTAATCGTCCGCCCCGGCACGCAGCGCGCGGCGCTTGGTCTCCGCGTCGTCTTCCTCCAGCACCATCGTGATGTGGGCTGCCTCGGTCTGCGCATCGCAGCGCAGGCGGCGGCACAACTCAAGGCCCGAAAGCTCGGGCAGCAGCCAGTCGATGAACGCCCAGGGCTTCCCGTCCAGCAGCGGCAGCGGCGCAGCCCGGTTCCAGCCGTGGAACACCACATGCAGATCGCCATGCGCAAAGCTTTCATCCCCGCCGGGAAGTACACCTGTCAAAACTATGTCGATCTGCCGCATCGAAACTGGTCCGCCCCAAGCCCAATAGCGGCTCTTCTGTCGCTTTAGTGTGACGGCTCCATGACGATAATGCGCCGTAATCGTTGGCTTACCCTTCGAGGCAGAGTCAAACCGGAAGCCCCACATAATTTTCGGCAATGCTCGCCTGCGCCGCATCGCTGGAGGCAATGTAGTCCAGCTCGGCCACCTGCATCGCGCGTTCGAACGGGCCATCATCGGGAAAGCGGTGCATCAACTTGGTCAGCGACCAGCTGAAGCGCTCGCTTTTCCACACCCGCGCCAGCGCGCGCGGGGAATACCTCGCAACCGCCTCGGTGTCGCCGCGCTGGAAGAAGCCGCACAGCGCTTCCACCGCGTAATGCACATCGCTGGCAGCAAGGTTCAGCCCCTTGGCTCCGGTCGGCGGGACGATATGCGCCGCATCTCCGCACAGCAGCAGACTGCCGTGGCGCATCGGTTCGAACACGAACGAGCGCAATGGGGCGATGGATTTCTCGATGGACGGCCCGCGCGTCATGTTTGCCGCAGCTTCCGGCCCCAGCCGAACGGCTAGTTCATCCCACAGCCGGTCGTCGCTCCAGCTCTCGATCTTCTCGGTTAGCGGTACGTCTATGTAGTAGCGGCTGCGCGTATGGCTGCGCATCGAGGCAAGCGCAAACCCGCGTTCGTGGTTGGCGTAGATCAACTCATGGTTGCACGGCGGCACATCGGCCAGAATGCCCAGCCAGCCGAACGGATAGACGCGCTCGTACTCGCTTCCGGCTGAGGCCGGGATCGCCTTGCGGGAAGGGCCGTGATAGCCATCGCAGCCTGCGATGAAGCGCGCACTCACCCGGTATTGCGCACCATCCTTGCGGAAGCTGACCGAAGGCGCATCGCTCTCGATATCGTGCAGCGCCACATCTTCAGCGCCGTAGATCACCTCAAGCCCCCGCGCAGGCGCGGCATCCATCAGGTCTTTGGTGATCTCGGTCTGGCCATAGACGGTCACGGTCTTGCCGGTGAACTTCGACACATCGATGCGGATCAGCCGCTCACCATCGGCCAGATTGAAGCCTTCCTCGATCAGCCCCTCGGCTTTCAATCGGGCATCCAGCCCCAGCCGTTCCATCAGCCCCACGGTGATCTGCTCCAGCACGCCCGCCCGGATGCGGCTTAGAATGTAATCCGGTTGCTGCCGCTCGATCACCACGCAATCGATGCCTTCGGCGGTGAGCAAATGGCCAAGCAGCAGCCCGGCCGGGCCTGCGCCGATGATGGCGACCTGGGTTTTCATGGCACATTCTCCCGAGCGTTATGCTGCAAACTTGACAGGGTGCGTGCGGCGATGGAAGGCATGGGTCTGACAATATATGGCACTTTCAGGACAAGAGCTATGCGCCCCGCCGCCATTCCCAGCTACGCCCTCTACGGCGAGGATCAGGCCCCCGATCAGCTGTATTTCCTGCATATCGAGACCATCGCCGCGCGCAGTACCTTGCACGACTGGGAAATCGCACCGCATCGCCATACAGGGTTTGTCCAGATTCTTCTGGTACGTGAAGGACATGTTCGCGTGAGCTTCGATGGCGCCGAAAGCGCGCAGATCGGCCCGCTTGCGGTCATTGCTCCGGCGGGCACGGTGCATGGTTTCCGCTTCTCTGAAGGTACATCCGGCTGGGTGCTGACCCTGCCGGGCGAATTCACCGCGCACGCCGAAGGTCCTGCCGATCCGCTCCGGGCGCTGCTCCTGCGCGGTGGGCAGTTCGCGCTCGATCCCCTTGCCGCGCAGCGCGCCGATTGGCTTGCGTCCGAAATGCTGGCCTTGCAGGAAGCCGCGCGCGCAGAGGCCCCGCTGCGCCGCGCGCTTGCCGAGGCACTGGTTCGCAGCCTTGTGCCGCCCGGGCCCGAGCAGGGGGAGACCGGCACCCACCCCCGTCTCGAACGCTTCCGCCAACTGGTCGAAGCACACTACCGCGAGCACCGCGATCTTGATTTTTATGCTGACGCGCTCGGCATGACCCGCCGCTCGCTTTCGCGCCTCACCGCCAGACGGCTGGGTTGCACCCCCATCACCGTGCTTCACCGTCGCCTCGCCACCGAAGCGCGCCGCCTGCTGCGCTATACCGGCGCGAGCGCCGCGCAGATCGCTGCCGAGCTTGGTTTCGAAGATCCCTCCTACTTTTCGCGGTTCTACTTGCGCATGACCGGCAGGCGGCCGGGGGAGGAACGCCGCTGACAGCGGTGGAAACACAGCGGGATCAAACCTGCCTTACTCTTCCGCGATCTGCATTTCGACATGGCGTGCTGCCATCAGGAAGGGGGTTCCCATGACACAGCGCAAGTCAGCCACCGAACATCTCGCCAGCGGTCGCCAGTCGCATATCGTGACCATGATCCTCCCCCGGCGCGCCCCGTTTCCGGGAAGCTGATGGCGCGGCCATGGCGATCTCCTTGTCCGCCGAAGTCGATGATCTCGCCCGCTGGTTGAAACCCGGCGAAGTCGTCACGCATGATGATTTACGCGCTGCCATCGCGCGCCGCCAAGCAGTCGCGGTAGCCTGCCCGGTCTCGGCCGCCATCTTCTTGGGCGCGTGCGCTCGCGCCGCAGAGGAACGGTGCGAGATAGGCGTGCCTGAAGCCGAACTTACACTGTGACGGCGCGTGCTGAAGAAGGGCGGTTTCCTCAACCCCAAATACCCCGGCGGTACCAAACAGCAGGGCGCATATCTTGCTTCTGAGGGTATGCGCGCTTCCCTGCTGCGCTGCCAGATCGCTGTGTTCGACTATCCAACACGCCTGCCTGCCGATCCGCTGGAACACCGTGATTGATCGGCTTGCCACTTCTGTCTCATCGTCTATGAAAAGTTCATAGATATGAACTGGAGACAGGCGTGATGGCCAAGATCAAGACGTCGCATGTCGGCAGCCTGCCGCGCGGGCCCGAACTGACCCCGCTGCTGCTGGCACGCGACAAGGGCGAGGCCTATGATGCCGAGGCCTTCGATACGGTGGT
>CANEVG010000089.1 GCA_947442095.1 Sphingomonadaceae bacterium | reverse complement strand
GCCGCCGCATCGTGGGCGGCGGTCCACTTCACCGACATCGCGCTCGTCGCCGCGCCCCCAAGGGGCGTGCGCGGATTGCCGCCGCCGCGCCGTGCGTTTGCGGCAGTGCTCTTGGGATCATTGGAGATGGGAAGCTTGGCCATAAGCAATCTTAGCCTAAGCCTGACTACCAAATCGCTAAGCGCCAGTCACCGGCTCGCCCCGCTTGCCACAAACCGCTGGCACGCCGCGCCGCGCGCTGCTACGCGGCATTTCCGATGCACCCGTAGCTCAGCTGGATAGAGCGCTGCCCTCCGAAGGCAGAGGCCACAGGTTCGAATCCTGTCGGGTGCACCATAATTTCAATGATTTAGCGCTAATTCATCTGGTTCGTACGGAATGAGTACGGAAAAGAGGGGGTGGATTTGCCTCCAGAAGTACGGCTCTGGGGCTTGCTGATTGCCAAGTGATTGCTGCCCCTGAATTGCACCGGGCGCACATTCCGCCGGGTGCGAGGTAATGTCACCTGTAAGCAAATCGGGCCACGTCTCCGGTCCGCATTGGTCAGTAAATGCCCCCACACCCTACGCAGTTACTCTGCAGAGGTATGGGGAAAAATGCCGTAAAATCAGTGCGCGAGATGCTGGAGTTGCTCGGCAGCGAGCATGCCACTGAAGGCCATCTGGTCCCCGCAAATGACCGAAATTCTGCGACATTTGATCCCAGTTTTGATATGGGTGATGGCCATCTGGTCCCCATGCGGCGAAAGCCCGGGCGCCGGGCACTACTCGATGGCAACTTTGCGCGGCGCAAGCTGCCGCTGCGCGAAACGGAATACTGCATCTGGGACACCGAGCTGGCTGGCTTCGGCCTGCGTGTCAGGCCGACGGGCAACTACTATTGGTTCGTCCGTCTGCGGCATCGCAGCAAGCATCGTCGGATAACTCTGGGCCGAACCGACGACATTCCTGCCGAGCTGGCGCGGGCGCAAGCGCGGCGGTTGCTCGCGGAGGTGGCTCTGGATGGCCTGCCCAAGCGCACTGTGGTCAAGTCCACACCGATCATGTCGGACTTTGTCGACACCTATTGGGACGACCTATCTCGGGTCTGGAAAGCGTCGACGATCAGTCGGAACTGGCACGCATGGAAAAACGTGATTGCGCCAGAGTTCGGCCCCATGCGCGTTGCCGACATTTTGCCCGCCGACGTTCACCGCTGGCGGGATAGTTTCGCAGGAAGACGAGAGGGCCAGTTCAACCGCTCGGTGCCGGTCTTGGCGGCGTTGCTCAAATACGCGGAGGCATTGCGGCTCCGGCGCAGGGGCTCCAATCCCTGCCGGGGGATGCCGCGCTACAAGCGCGATCCCAAAGAGAGGTACCTGACGCCAGCTGAGTATCGCCGGATTGGAGCGGCCTTGCGAGAGGAGGAAGCAGCCTATCCTGCACAGGTTGCGATCATGCGGCTGCTGCTGTTCACCGGCGCGCGCGTGGGCGAGATATTGAACCTGCGGTGGGGATGGGTGCAGCCACCGCGCCTGTTGCTGCCGGACAGCAAGACAGGAGCCAAGACGATCTGGCTCAATAGCCAGGCGCTCGATGTGCTGGAAAGCATTGACAGACGAGACGGCATCGAACTTGTTTTTCCCAACCGGTCCGGCGCGAAGCCGATCATTCTCGACAACTGGTGGCTGCCATTCCGTCGGCGCTGCGCTTTGCCGGATGTCCGCATCCACGACCTGCGGCATAGCTTCGCGTCTACCGCGATCATGGACAACGTGCCGCTCGCGACCATCGGCAAGCTGCTCGGGCATGTGCTGCCCGAAACGACCGCCAAATACGCCCACCTGTCCGACGACGTAATCGGCGATGCCGCCAACCGCATTGCCGGATCGCTAGCGCAGGCGATCGGGCTGCGACAATGACCGCCGCCAGTCTCAAGCGGATCGTGGAGGAGGCGCTCGCCGAGGTCGGCGCGAACGTCAACTTCCTGCTTGTGCCCAAGGGCAAGGCGCGGTCCACTACCTGGCTGGGGATCGAACATGGCTTCGGCATCCGCCATTACCCCAGCGGCCGCAATGTCTACATCGTGCAGACGCGGATGGCGGGGAGGCTGCGGACGGTGACCATCGGCCCGGCCTCGGTCCTGACCCGCCACCAGGCGCAAATGGTTGCGCGGCGCGTCATCGCCTACGCGCAGGTCGGTCGCGATCCGGCAACCGAGCGCAAGCGCATCCGCTCCGCACCCCGGTTCGACGATTTTCTCGAGGAATATTGGTCCCGTTGGTCGCCGCAGTGGAAGGCATCGACCTTGGCGACACATGACGGCTATCGCCGCCAGTATCTCGATAACGCCTTCAAGGGCGTCTTCATCGACGAGCTGAACGAAGAGCATGTGACCAAGTGGTTCGCGGACCTCAACAACCGCACTGGTCCCGGCGCGGCGAACCGCACGCTCGAAATCCTCAAGAACATGCTCAACAAGGCCGAGGTCTGGGGATACCGGCTTGGGAATACCAATCCCTGCCGGTCGGTCAGG
This sequence comes from Sphingomonadaceae bacterium, assembly GCA_947442095.1. Lineage (GTDB taxonomy): Bacteria > Pseudomonadota > Alphaproteobacteria > Sphingomonadales > Sphingomonadaceae > Novosphingobium. The sequence goes on along the minus strand of CANEVG010000089.1, from coordinate 8,037 downwards.
CCGAACAAGCGCAGGCAATGCCAGCGGTTTTTATCCGTTGAGGAACTGGCGCGGTTGGGCAAGGTGCTTGTTGAATCGCGCCGTGACGACAATCTCACCATCCGCTCAGGATGTGCGGTCATCACGCTGCTGTTGCTGACCGGCTGCCGCTACCGGGAAATTCTGACGCTCCAGTGGCAGGATGTGAAGGGCAATCGCCTTTTGCTACGCGACAGCAAGACCGGTCCGCGCACGGTCTGGCTTGGCTCGTCAGCGCGCGAGGTCATCGACAGTCTGCCGCGCCATGCAAAGATTCCCTGGCTATTCTGGAACTATCAATACCGCAGGCCGATGCGGTCTATCCAGCATTTGTGGGAGACGATCCTTCAACGGGCCAATCTGGGCAAGCTGCGCATACACGACCTGCGCCACACCTTCGCCAGCCATGCGGCGATGAGCAAGGAAACCCTCCCTATGATCGGGCGATTGCTCGGCCATGCCAACCACCAATCGACCGCCCGTTATGCTCATCTGGATGACGAGCATCTACTCGACGCTGCGCAGCAAGTCGGCGATGTGGTGGAGCACCTTATGGGCGCAACATTGAAATCTCGCGCAGAGAGTGATATCTCATAGGATATGCCTAGAGTCGTTCTCGACACCGACGTCATCGTGACAGCGCTGAGGAGCGCGACTGGCGGCAGCAATGCGGTTCTGCGCGAGGTTGCACATGGGCGGCTGACGCCTCTGGTGACGCCCGCTTTGTTTCTCGAATACGAGGCGGTGCTGAAGCGCCCCGAGCAGCGCCTCGCACATGGACTGGGACTGCTTGATATTGACAGCTTCCTTGCCGCTCTGGCGAGCGCCAGCGAAGCGGTGGAAGTGAGTTTTCAGTGGCGGCCGCAATTGTCGGACCCGAACGACGAGATGGTCCTGGAGGCGGCGGTCAATGGCCGCGCCGATGCGCTGATCACGCACAATGTGCGGGATTTCGCCAAGGGCGCGGCAAGGTTTGGATTGCGGGTTCTGAGGCCCGGAGAGTTGTTGGAGGAGTTACGATCATGAGCAAGGCATCCTACCCGCTCAAGCTCCCGGCATCGGTCAAGGACGCCGCTGCCCGGCTTGCCAAGGAAGATGGCGTATCGCTGAACCAGTGGATTGCGGTCGCCATCGCGCAGAAGATTGGCGTGGTCGAAACCGCATCCGACTTTCTCAAGCGCCGCGCCGGCAAGGCGCGGCCAAGCGACATGCTGCCGTTTCTCGAAAGAGCAAAACGGGAAGCGCACCCTGTTGGGGATGAAATCGCATAGCGCTGCCAATCCGAAGCGCTCTATTCCGAGTTGTACATCGACGAGATAGACCGTCCTTGGCGGTGCGCCACTTAGCCAAACTGCGGCTGTCTGCATGTGCAGCGCAGTTTGACGTCCCCATTTGGCTTTCACATAAACTGTGGAGCCGTAGCCGACTGGAGCGCGGGTTTGCCGCGCTTCGGATAGCTGGGGCGATGCACAGGCGCAGCATCGCCCCCGTCCAGGTTCAAAACCCCTTAGCCATTGCGCTAAACTGCCCGCTAAGCGGCGCGAACATGTCATGCATCATCTTGCCGACGGGTTCTGGCGTGGTGGCAAGTGTACCGCCCTTGATTGACGGATCGGGGGCGTATTCACCCTGCAGGACGAGTGCTTCGGCATAGGCTCGCCCACGCAGTTGTTCGACTAGGGCGATTGCAAAATCGAGCCCAGCCGAAACACCAGCGCCGGTCAGGACATTGCCGTCTTGAACCACCCGCTGTTCGACCGGGGTGGCCCCGAATTCGGCCAGGGCTTCGCGGACTGCCCAATGCGAAGTGGCCTTCTTGCCCTTGAGCAGGCCCGCCTTCGCGAGGATCATTGAGCCGGTGCAGACACTGGTGATGTGTTTGGCGCGGGAGGCTCGATCCTTGACCCACGCCATCGTGTCAGTGCGGCCCATGACCGACAACGTCCCCTCGGTGCCGCCGGGCATGAACAACACGTCGAGGTCCTTGGGGGCGTCAGCCATGGTCACGGTGGGCGTGATCGCCAGGCCCAGGTCCGAAATGACCGGCGAAAGATCCTTCTCTGTGGTGACGAGATGGACCTTCGCGCCGAACAGACAAGCGAAGAAGTAGTGCGGGCCCACGAGGTCGAGCGCCGTGAACTTGGGGTAGATCAGCATGGCGATCTGCTCCTGGCCCCACAGCCCGGGCCCGAGCACCCGGCTCATGGCTTCCATATGCTGGTCCGCCATGGCCTTCTGCTCGGCCGGGCTGGGGTTGGCGGGCGCGGCGGTTGTGCCCGTGGCCGCCTGTGCCGCCATGGCCTGCTCGAGGGCAAGATAGGGCGCAAGAATGGCAGCCCCGGTGATCCCTTGCAGGATCGTGCGACGGTTGGTGGTCATGGTCGTGGTCTCCTCAGAAGCCGGCGCGCAGGGTAACGAAGGCGGAGCGGGGTTGGACGGGTGTGACGTAGGCGCCGCCCAGATACTGGTAGGGCGCGAAGGCCTTGGACCCGAGCAGGTTGACGACCGAGAGGCCAAGCTTGACCGGCCCCAGGTCATAGGACGCCTGGGCATCGACCAGCGTCGATCCGCCGATCGCAGTGGTGTTGGGCAGGGTCAGCTCGCGCTCGGAGACGATGGTGATCCCGGCCCCGGCTTCCAGCCCCTTGAGCGCGCCGTTGCGGACCCGGTACCGGCCGGCGAGACGCGCCGAATGTTCCGGCACCGCGCGCAGGCGGTTGCCGACCGGGATCGTGGTTGCCTTGGTGACCTTGGCATCGGTGTAGGCATAGTTGAACAGGATCGAGAGCGCGGGCACCGGCTCATAAATCAGGTCCAACTCGGCCCCCCGCGCGCGTTGTTCGCCGTCCTGGCTGTAGAAGAAGGTGTTGGGGATCGCGGTCAGCACGTTCTGGCGCGTGACCTGGTACAGGGCGGCGGTGCCGGTCAGGCCCTTGACCGGGGCATTGAACTTGATGCCGCCTTCCCAAGCCTGCGAGGTCTCGGGCTTGGGCGTGAGGCCGTAGAATGCGCCGCCGACCACCCCTTGGAAGCCTTCAGAATAGCCCGCAAACAGGGAGACACCGTCTACCACCCGATAGGTCAGGCCAGCGCGGGGGGTGACCTTGCTCGATGTCTCCTGCGTGGCACCGAACAGACCAAGATCGCTTGCGATCTTGAGGCTCGTCCAGCGCAACCCGAGGGTCAGATCGAGCCGGTCGCCAATGCTGATCTGATCTTGTGCGAAGACCGCGATGCTCTTCAGGCGATCGGTCTGATCGTAGAAGATCGGCGGCGGTGCACCGAACGACGGCGCTGCGAGTGGGTTGGCGAAATCGACGGTTCCCCAAGCCGTATTGAAATCTAGCCGGGCGTAGTAGTCGGTGTTGTCGTAATCTACGCCCACCAGCAATGTCTGACGGAAGCCGTCGTCACCAAACTTGGCAGTGAGCGATCCTGTCACGAAGGTCTTTTGGGTATCGGACGGCAGACGAGCGCTGCCGAAGTTGTAGACCGTGCCGGCGATCTGACCGTAGGGGAACGTTGCCCATTCATCGAAGGTGTTGAGCGTGCGGTTGACCGACAATTCCGCCTGCACGCGATCCGAGAAGCTGTGGGTCAGGGTCCCCGTGATGGCCTTGTTCTCGACAGATGTGCGCGGCGCATCGCGGGCACCAGCGAAGACATTGCGGTCGATCAACAGGTTGGGCCTGACCAGCTCGACCGGCAGTCCGGCGTATTCGGTCTGCTCGATCTTGTTATAGCGACCGCGGACGACAAGCCGGGTGTCCGGCCCAAGCTTGACCAGCAAGCTCGGAAACACCGCGAAACGATCCATGGTCACAAAATCGATGAAGCTGTCTGCACTCTCGACCATGCCCGACACGCGAAACGCGGCAGCTTCGCCGAGCGGCAGATTGATGTCTGCATCGCCGCCCCAGGTGTTGAAGCTGCCTGCGCGCAGGCTGAGGCTGGCCGATAACTTGGCTGGCGAAGGGTCGCGAGTGACAAGGTTGACCAGCCCTGACAGCGGTGCACCAGCGCCGCCGCCAAACAGCGTGGCAGTTGGCCCCTTGGCCACTTCAACGCGATCGACGAAGACCAGGGTGGCGGGGTCGGCCGCGCCCTCGGGCAGCTGATAGGTCGGAATGCCGTCGACGAAATAATTGACCTTGAACCCGCGAACGAGTGTGGGTTGCAGCACAGCCTGGGCCTGGCTGGTCGGGACCACGCCGGAGACGTTGACCAGCGCATCGGTCAGGTTCTGGAGGTCCTGGTCCTCGATCAGTTGACGCGTCAGCGACTGGATCGACTGCGGGATCTTCTCGACGGGAGTGGCGACCCTTGTGGCCGAGGTTGCGGCGGGCACGTCGTAACCATCCCGCACGCCGGTGACGACAATCTCGGGGGTCCATCCCGCAGACTGTGGTCCGTCCTGGGCCAAGGCCGGTGAAGTGCCGGCAAGGGCGCCAGCAAGTGCGATAATCGAAGTCTTCATGTTAGTCCCCTGTTCAATTCTGGATAGCTTCACGCGATCAGGCGCTTGAGTTTCTCAAGCGCGGTCGCGTCGGATTCCTGGTGGTCGATGGTGCCGGAGAACTCGCCGTTGGCGGTCATCAGGTAGATCGCGGCGGTATGGTCGATGGTGTAGTCGCCGCCCGGCTGCGTCACCTTGGCCGAGTAGACACCGTAGCCCTTCTTGATCTGCTCAAGCTGGGCATCGGTCCCGGTCAGGCCGATAATCGGCGTGCCGAACAGCGCCACATAGTTGCCAAGGTCAGCCGGCTTGTCGTGACCCGGATCGACCGAGACGAAGACGATGGCGAACTTCATGCCATCCGGCCCAAGCTGCTTTCTCAGCCGCGCCATGCGAGCGAGGCTGGTCGGGCAAACATCGGGACAGCGGGTGAAGCCGAAGAAGATCGCGTAGGGCTTGCCCGCCAGCACCTTCTCCGTGACGGTCGAGCCGTCCGGCGCTGTCAGGTTGAACGGACCGCCGAAGGCACTTGCATAGCCACTGGAGGGATCACCCACCGGATGGCCACGGTCATAGACCACAGCGATGCCGACCAGTGTGGCCACGGCGAGGACAAGCCAGAGAGCCGTGCGCAGGCGGGCAAGGCCTGAACGAGGTGCGTTCTGCTCAGTGTCCGGCATGGCTGCTTTCCATTGGGCCGGTCGACGTCACTGGCTGTACCGCGAATTGCACAGTCACGCTTCTCGCGCGCTGGAAGCGGAGCGTCACCGGGAAGCGTTCGCCCTGCCGTAGTTGCCGCCGCAAACCCATAAACATTATGTGATAGCCGCCGGGCTTAAGCTCGACCGAGCCCTTGGTCGGGACGACAATGCCACCGGTCACTTGCCGCATGCGCATCACGCCGCCGTCCATCGTCATCGTGTGAAGCTGAACTTCGGCGGCAACAGGAGTGGTGCCGGAAATGAGGCGGTCTTCGCGATCGCCGCTGTTGGTGATGGTCAGGAAACCGCCTCCGACGGCCTGTCCCACGGCGGTTTCGCGCGACCAGGGATGCTGGATGGAAAGCGCGCCGGAGCGATAGCCATGGGCCATGGCCGCGCTTGCCGTGAGGCTAACGATGGCGCCAAGCGCCAGCGCCTTGGGAGAAATGCCGATCATATTGGAAACTCCGTCTCGGCGGAGCAGGTTGAAACTTCCTGTGCCGCGACTTGTTGGGTGGGTTCGATCAGGCCGAGGCCGAACGCCGCGTCAGCCCCTCGTGCAAAAATGCACAGGGCGATCAGCACCCAGGTGCGACGGCGGAAATGTTGCAACTGGCGGTGGCGTTCATCGGAAACGAAAAGGATGCCCATGGTTCAACACCTCCGCGTCTGCGCAAGGGCTGCCGCCACCAGCGGAGCAACGGCGCGACGCTCGTCGAGGCTGAGGCAGCGCCCGAATTCAATCGAGCCGTCTCGGCCCCGCAAAAATAGGCGCAGATCGGATGGACTACGTCCTTCGGCGGCAAGCCTCATCCAGAAGGCGGGCAGTTCGATCTGCTGTCCGGCGCTGTCACGATGCCGCACTTTGCCCTCGGCAAGTTCGAGCGTTTCGCTGGCTGGCCTGGACTTGCCATGCCGTTCGAGTGCAAAAGTCAGTCCCGCCATCGCAAGGATCGATAAGGCAGGGACGAGCAACTGGCCGTAAAATGCCGGCCCGATGCTGGTCACCATGAACAGCAGGGCGATGACGCTGAAACACGCCCGCGCTTCTTGCGTCAGGTGTGAGCGGTTCTCCTGCATGTGCAGGATGATGGGCTTTGAATTGCCCCGGTCGGGCGACGACTCCAGGTTTTCAGGCTGGGGTGCCCAAGGCCGTTCGGATGAACGGCACAACAGTTCGTACATGGAAATATGCTCCGGCTATGCCGGTGCACGCGCAAAATAGGCGCAGGACCGGCCGGTCCGACAAATCAGTTCAGATTGTCAGGCGAGAGCCGGTGGTCCGCGCAATGGCGGACGAAGGTAGGATACGCGCTTGGGAAGGGAAGTCCGGGCAGGCGCAAAGCCCAGTGCCAGGATGAAGGCAAGCGCCAGCGCCAGAAGCGCAGGATCGGCGCCAGTCATCGAAGCCATTGAAAGCGACGCGAACGGGCAATCAACTTTGCCCTGCTTGTGGTCCGAGTCGCCACCACTTTCCTTCATCGGAATGACGATCTGCTTCCATGCATGATTGCCGATGGCCTCGTTGCAGATTTGGACGGTCAGAACCTTGGAGTTCTGGCCAATCATGAAGCCCGTGGGCACCACAATCTTCATGCACAGTGCGGCCATGACCACCAACAGGGCCAAGGCGCGATGTCGCAAGAGAAGGGCGCGCATGAGGTACATTGACGCGCCCTTTAGACGCGGACGAACTGAATGTCATTACATCTTCATCAATCGCGATAGTGGCGGTGTTGATGATGGCTATTTGGTCCCCAATCGGGAACAAACCATGCCTTTGGCTAACAATTTCTATCGCGAACCTGGCCAAATCGTGGTCGCTCGAATGCCGCTTCCGGCGCTGAATTCCCCTGGTATTTCAAGCAAAACACGGTGCTGAAATTCGCCCGCCAAATTCGATGCCGACGATGCATTTTGAAACCGGCTTGACCGGCACACCCTACGCGACAATTCGCAGCCCCAAAGCCAGCATTTCCGCGCCTCTTCGATGATGGCAGCTTCTCATTCAAATCCAATCCGCAGCCTAACAGCAAATCAGTTTCAATTGAATCCTGAGACGAAGCAAGGGAATGCGCCATTTTTTCGGGGCGAGAGCCGGTGCGCTGGCCAACCAGAATTGACTTGTGCCCAACCGGTCGCCCCTACCAACATGATCACCGCGTGACTGGTTCAGATCGGACAGGGGCCTTTTCGGCGCTTGCTGCAGGGTAAGCGGTGCGTGGTCTCCGTTTGTGCTGTCAGCTTGAGATCTTCGGGTATGTCCATGGCATGAGGTCATCAGTGCACGATTTGGGATGCCCGTTGGCGACGGCGGTGGGTGTGTCGCTCAGATAGGCATATAGCTCGACACCGTTGAGCTTAGAGGTTTCGATGATGGATGCGATGCGGGCCCATGTGCACCGAATGACGCAACCCGATGGGCATTATGCGCCAGGATTCTATGGTGAGCTTATCGGCGAGATCGATGGGCTTGACCCATCGGGCATACACGCTTTTGCTTAGCGCATTTGACCAAGTCATAAAGCATTCTGGCTAAATCAAACTTAATCGAATATTAGTATTCATCAAAAATCACGGCATCAGCCAATAAAGCGGCCAATTAGGCTGTCTCGAAAGCTGGATCACAGAAATGCAAATATTTACAAAATACGCGCAAAGAATTTTATTAATACGGCGCTGTCGGAAAGGATCGACGGGGATCGAGTATGCTACGATCGCCGCCTTGGTCAGTGTGGTATTCATCACTGCAATGGCAGCTTTAGGACAGAATATTGACGCGACATATTCTCACGTTGCTACAGCCCTGGTTGCTCCAGCCCTGGACGGTGCGCCTGACACGCCGACCGACGAAGGCGGTGG
>CANEVG010000088.1 GCA_947442095.1 Sphingomonadaceae bacterium | reverse complement strand
GGCCTGCGCAGGGCTATGGCAGATCATTGGGATGTAAGAAAATTGTGCGTGCTGGGGTGAGGGGATTGACCTTCTTCCCCTCCCTTGGGGCCCTCCCCACCAGGGGATTGGGGGGCTGTCAGCGATCAGGGCTGGAGAATCGCGGAGTCGAAGATGACCTGCTCCTCGATCGCCATTCCGTTCCGGAGGCGAAACCGGTCCACACCCAGATAGGTGCGGTGCGATCCATAGAGCGTGACCGAGGTCTCCCACGCGATGTAGAGCCGGTCGCCATGTCCCGCGCAGTCGAGCGGGGTAACGACCAGATCGTCCATCGTGGCCAGCATGCCGTCCATCACGTCGATGTATTCGTGCCCAGAGAACGTTCCCGCGCCGGTGAAGTGGATCGTCGCATCGGGTGCAATAAGTTCGGGCACGCGAAGTCCCGAGGGTGCCGCCCAGAAGGACTTGAATCGATCAAAGAAGTCCTGGTGACCGGAGGAGAGGAAGGCTGCAGGTCCGTCGTTCATGGCGCGCTCCGCTGCGGTGGTTGGGGGGATCTTGAGTCCTGACAAGAAAAATACGTGCGGAGCGCACATATCGTCAAGTTGAAAAATGTGCGGTGTGCACATATAGCTCTTCCGATGTTGGACCGAACCACCAATCTGCTCGGCGCCGTCGGGCTTGCTGTCGCAGACCGGATCGAGAGCGCCGCGCGCGCGATCCTGGGCCACGCTGGAGAGACTCCGGCCGCCATGGTCGTCATTGGCTATGGCCTTGGCCCGTCCAACGATCAGTTGCGGCGCATTCTGGGCCTCTCGCACCCCGGAACCGTGCGACTGGTGGATCGGCTGGTAGCGGACGGCCTAGTCGAGCGCCGCCAGGGACGCGACAAGCGCGCCATCGCGCTTCACCTGACAGGGCAGGGCAAAGTGCTTCGCGAGGAGCTGCTGCTCGGGCGTCTTGCCGCCATTAGGCCCCTCCTGGCCCCGCTGGCCGACGAAGAGCAGAACACCTTCGCTGCGCTGCTGCACAAGATCCTGGCATCGATGGAGACAACGGACGCAGAGCGCTGCACGCTTTGCAGGCTTTGCGACAACCGCGTTTGCAACGATTGCCCGATTCCGGCCGACTTCCGAGAGCAGGCCCACCCAGTCGCGCTGTGACGGTCCGCCCAACGAAAAAGGCGCCCGGTTTCCCGGGCGCCTTTTCCTGAAACGTAGCGTCTGAAAAAATCAGGCGCTGTAATACATGTCGAACTCGACCGCCGAGGGCGTGGTTTCCCAGCGCATAACTTCGGGCCACTTGAGCTCGATATAGGCTTCGATCTGGTCCTTGGTGAACACGCCGCCCTGGAGCAGGTAATCGTGATCGGCTGCCAGCGAGTCCAGCGCTTCGCGCAGCGAACCGCAGACTGTCGGCACTTCGGCGAGTTCGGCCGGGGGCAGATCATAGAGGTTCTTGTCCATCGCTTCGCCCGGGTGGATCTTGTTCTTGATCCCGTCGAGACCGGCCTGAACCAGCGCAGCGTAGCACAAGTAGGGGTTGGCCATCGCATCGGGAAAGCGGAATTCCACGCGCTTGGCCTTGCTGCCCGCACCATAGGGGATGCGGCACGAGGCCGAACGGTTGCGCGCCGAATAGGCGAGCAGCACGGGGGCTTCATAGCCCGGCACCAGACGCTTGTAGCTGTTGGTGGTTGGGTTGGTGAAGGCATTCAGCGACTTGGCGTGCTTGATCACGCCGCCGATGAAGTAGAGGCACATGTCGGACAGGCCGGCATAGCCGTTGCCGGCGAAAAGCGGTTTGCCGCCATCCCAGATGGAGATGTGCGTGTGCATGCCGCTGCCATTATCGGTCTTGATCGGCTTGGGCATGAATGTGGCCGTCTTGCCATAAGCCTGCGCGACCTGATGCACGACGTACTTGTAGACCTGCATGCGGTCTGCGGTCTGGACGAGTGTGCCGAAAGTCAGGCCCAGCTCGTGCTGAGCGGAGGCGACTTCGTGGTGATGCTTGTCGCAAGGTAGGCCCATGTCGATCATGGTGCGGACCATCTCGGCGCGGATATCGACGCAGCTGTCAACCGGCGCGACCGGGAAGTAGCCGCCTTTGGCGCGTGGACGGTGGGCGAGGTTGCCGCTTTCGTAATCGCGATTCGAGTTGGTCGGCAGCTCGATGTCGTCGATCTTGAAGCCGTTGCCGTCGTAGCCGTCATAGAACTTGACGTCGTCAAAGATGAAGAATTCGGCTTCGGGACCGACATAGACCGTGTCGCCCACGCCGCTCGTCTTGACGAAGGCTTCGGCGCGCTTGGCGGTCGAGCGGGGATCGCGGGCATAGAGTTCGCCAGTCGAAGGCTCCACGATGTCGCAGCAGATGATCAGCATCGGGGTGGCCGAGAACGGATCGATATAGACTGCATCGAGATCGGGCTTGAGGATCATGTCGGACTCATTGATCGCCTTCCAGCCCTCGATTGAGGAGCCGTCGAACATCAGGCCGTCTTCCAGTTCGTCCTCGCCGAGCACGGTCGAGACCATCGTAAGGTGCTGCCACTTGCCCTTCGGATCAGTGAAACGCAGATCAACCCATTCGATTTCCTCGTCCTTGATGCGGGCGAGAATGTCCTTTGCAGTAGCCATCGCTGGTCCTTTAACTGGCCCCGGTCTGTTCCGGGGCTCTCAGGGGTGGATTTTGGCGGCGGGAGAAGCCTCCCGCCAGGTTAAGATCAGATCGCGTCGTTATCCCGCTCGCCGGTGCGGATGCGCAGGGCGCTTTCGACGGCGAAGACGAAGATCTTGCCATCACCGATGCGCCCGGTCTGCGCAGCGGCGGCAATCGCCTCGACCACACGGTCTGCCAAGGTGTCGGGCACGACGACTTCGAGTTTCACCTTGGGCAGGAAATCGACGACATATTCAGCGCCGCGATAGAGTTCGGTATGGCCCTTTTGCCGTCCGAAGCCCTTGGCCTCGGTGACGGTGATGCCGGAAACGCCGATTTCGTGCAGCGCCTCCTTCACCTCGTCCAGCTTGAAGGGCTTGATGATCGCTTCGACCTTTTTCACTCGATCATTCCCTGCAGGCTTTGGGCCGGCTTGGCGCGCTTGCTTTGCCGGCGGTTGCTGTTCGTACGGAGTTCGACGCAGACCTTGTCATCCAAGAATCGTGCCACGCCCTTATACCCTTCAGTAGGCCATCCAAACCCCGCGCGAAAGTAGGAATTGCTTCTGCTGCGGCAAGATTGGGATCGCAAGAGGCGCGGCGGCATTGCGCAAGTTGCGCGCGTGCGAACGAAAAATGCACACTTTTTGCGCAGTGGGTGCCTGAATATTGGGCAGATGTCGGTGACAACCCCTCCGACCCTCCTTTGGCGGACCAGCTTCCCAGTTGCACCGCATGAAAATGGGGAGGATCAAGATGGCCCTCTCCATTTTGGCGAAGCTCAAACGGGTGGCGCGCGCGAAGCGCGTGACGGGGGGTCAGGCCGCGTAAGGCGGGCAGTGCAGCCCGGCGGGGCTGAGCGTGAAGATCTCGGCCCCCGTCTCAGTTACGCCGAGCGAGTGTTCGAACTGCGCGGAGAGCGAGCGGTCGCGCGTTACCGCCGTCCAACCATCATCGAGGAGTTTTACCCCGGCCTTGCCGAGATTGATCATCGGCTCGATCGTGAAGAACATGCCCGGCTTGAGCTCTGGCCCGGTGCCCGCGCGGGCGGCGTGGATCACTTCGGGGGCGTCGTGGAACAGGCGGCCGAGGCCGTGGCCGCAGAACTCGCGCACCACGCCGTAGCGCTGGCGTTCGGCGTGGGCCTGGATCGCCGCGCCGATATCACCGAGCCGCGCGCCGGGCTTTACTTGCTCGATGCCGATCATCAGGCACTCGTAGGTGACATCGACCAGCCGCTTCGCTTTCAGCGGCACATCGCCGACGAGGTACATGCGGCTGGTATCGCCGTGCCAGCCATCGAGCAGGGGCGTCACGTCTATGTTCACAATATCGCCATCGCGTAGCACGCGCGTTTCCGAGGGAATGCCGTGGCACACCACGTGATTGATCGAGATGCAGCACGAATGGGTATAGCCGCGATAGCCTAGCGTGGCTGGGACCGCGCCGCCATCCAGCGTCATCTGCCGCACGACATCATCGATCGCGGCGGTGGTGACGCCGGGGCGCACCATGGGCACAAGCGCGTCGAGGATTTCGGCGGCGAGCCGCCCGGCCTTGCGCATGCCTTCATAGCCTGCGGGGCCATGCAGCTTGATCGTGCCGTCGCGCGGCATCACATCGGTTTCGTCTGCGATCACATAGTCGGTCATGGAAATCATGTAGCGGCTTTGTGCGCGAATTGCGAGATCACGGCGTGACAAAAGCCGCGCGGTATTCCGGTTTGACCGCAGCCAGCACCGCCGGGGTTATTGGCAAAGTCACTTTATAACTGCCCTCGACATAAGGACCAGCGTTGTAGGGCGCCATGAGGAAGCCGATGCGGTCGAAGCCCTTGCGGCCTTTGGAGCCTAGGATCACGACCTGTTCGAGCGGGTCGATGCATTCGTTGAACATGTCGTCCGGCTCGCTGAATTCCTGCCCATCGCGCTTCTTTGCGCGCTCGCGCGTCAGCTGCGCGCAAAACGGTTTGAGCACGGCGGCTTTGAGCGCTGCTTTCGACGTGAACAGGTCGGTCGCGGTGCGGCGCTGGTTTGCAGCCTTGTCCCAGAGCAGCGCGTCAAACCCGTAGTTGCCATGCGCGCCGCCGGTATAGCTGCCGATCAGCGCAGAAAGGCTTAGCCAGCCCGGCAAATCGGTCACGACCTCCCAGGCGCTGCTCAAGCTGTAGGGATTGTAGGGAAAAGCGCTTTCCTTGGCTTCGTCGCGCCCTTCCTTGGCGCTGGCAGCGAGGTCTGCCCGGGCTTTCACGAGGTCGGCTTCCAGCCATTCGTGCAAAACCGGGATCGCAGCGGCCTCTGCAGGGTAGCTGTAGTCGAATTCGTAAAGCTCGCTCTTCTCGCTCACGGCACGGGCGGTGGCGGCAGGTTCGGGCGCGGCTTGCGGTGCGGTCGCGGCAGGGGTGGCAGCGGCGCTGGGCGCAGCAGCGGGCGGCGCGGCTTGCTGGCAGGCGGCCAAAGCCGGCAACAGAACCAGTGCTAAGGGGCGCATCGCTAAGTTTCCTCTCGCACTCGCCGCGCTCCTGCGGCAAGGATCATGCCCAAGATGAACCAGCTTGATGCACTGATCCAGCCTGATCGCGGCCAGAAGGCCATTCCGCTCCATATTGTCGACAAGGCGAACCTGCCTGCTTGGCTTGCTGCGCTTTCCGCAGGGCAGCGCGCGGCATTGGCAGGGCAGAGCTTCGAAGGCGGCGCGGGGGAGACCGCGATCGTGCCCGATCGCGATGCGTGGTTCGCAGTGGGCGGTGCGGCGGATGCTGCGAAGCTGGGCACATGGTGTCTGGCGCCACTGGCGGACCGGCTGCCTGCGGGCGCCTACCGGCTGGCAATGGGCGCAGGCGCGGAAGGCGCGGCGCTGTTTGGCTGGATTACCGCGCAGTATCGCTTTGACCGGTATCGCACCGATCCGGCCAGTACCGGCCCGCGCGTGCTTCTGACGAGTGCGGTGAAAGCCATCGAGCCGGCGCTGGCCGAAGCGACCGCCGTGATGATGGTGCGTGATCTGGTGAACACGCCGGCGGAGGACATGGGGCCTGCGCAGCTTGAGGCCGAAGCGCGCGCGCTGGCCAAGGCGCATCATGCGACCGTTCACGTGACCAGCGGCGATGCGCTGGAACAGGGCTATCCGATGATCCACGCGGTGGGCCGCGCGGCGGCGCGAGGGTTTGCGCCCCGGCTGATCGAGCTCGAATGGGGCGATCCCGCGCACCCGCGCCTTGCCATCGTGGGCAAGGGCGTGTGTTTCGATTCCGGCGGACTCGACATGAAGCCCAGTTCGGCGATGGCGCTGATGAAGAAGGACATGGGCGGCGCGGCGCATGCCTTGGCGCTCGCCAGTCTGGTGATGGGCGCGGGGCTGCCGGTGCGGCTGCATCTGCTGATCCCGGCGGTGGAGAACGCGATCTCGGGCCACGCCTTCCGCCCTGGCGATATCCTGCGCGCGCGCTCGGGACTTTCGGTGGAGATCACCAACACCGACGCCGAGGGGCGGCTGGTGCTGGGCGATGCGCTGGTGAAGGCCTGCGAAACGAAGCCCGAACTCATGATTGATTTCGCAACGCTGACCGGCGCGGCGCGCGTGGCGCTGGGGCCTGATCTGCCTGCGATGTTCGCGCGCGACGACGCGACGGCGGACGGCCTCATTGCCGCCGGGCTGGAGCGCAGCGATCCGTGCTGGCGGCTGCCGCTGCATGAAGGCTACCGCGAAATGCTGAAATCCGATGTCGCGGACCTGCAGAACAGCCCCTCGGGCGGGTTTGCCGGGGCGACCGTGGCGGCGCTGTTTCTCGATCGGTTCGTGGCCGAAGGCGTTGATTGGGCGCATTTTGATACCTTCGCGTGGCGGCCCGCCGCCAAGCCCGGGCGGCCCAAGGGGGGCGAGGCGCTGGGCCTGCGTGCAAGCTGGGGGTTCATCCTGGCACGGTTTGCAGGCGGTTCTGCGCCTTGAACCCGGAGCCGGATGCCTTTAAGCGCCCGATTTTCGCCTTCCGGGAACACGTAGTGACTGCCGAAACTTATCTGACCTTGCCCGCGCTCCACGCGGTTCATGCGCTGACCGGCCCTGCACCCAAGGGCGAAGCGCACCGCCGTGCGGCGCGCGGGGATCTGGCGCATGTGCGCTATGCGGGCCGGATCTTCGTTTCGCACTACGTCGCGCCGGTGCCGCGCGTGATCGGTGCTGGCGGCGCGGCGCTGCACGTGGCCGGGCGCACCGAGGCGGAAGTCATCGTAACGCTCAGCGCGGGCGAGACGTTCAACCTGCTCGACATTTCGGGTGGCTGGGGCTGGGGGCAGCAGGGCGATGACGGGTTTGTCGGCTATCTGCCGATGACTGCGCTGGCCTGATGACGACCAAGGTCTTTATCGACGGCGCGGCGGGGACGACTGGCCTCGAAATCGCTGACCGGCTGGCGGGGCGGAGTGAGTTCAGCCTGATCGTGCTGGATGATGCCCAGCGCAAGGATGCGAAGGCGCGCGCCGGCGCGCTGAACGCCGCCGATGTCGCGATCCTTTGCCTGCCCGATGACGCGGCGCGCGAGGCGGTCTCGCTGATCGCCAATGATATGACCCGCGTGATCGATGCCTCGACCGCGCACCGGGTTGCGCCTGGCTGGACCTATGGTTTTCCGGAGATCGTGGGCCGTCATGCGGTGGCTCAGGCCATGCGCGTCTCGAACCCCGGCTGCTATCCCACTGGCTTTCTCGGCCTGCTGGTGCCGTTGCTGCGCGCCGGGTTGCTGCCAGCGGACTGGCCCTATACGGTCAACGCCGTCTCGGGCTATTCGGGCGGCGGCAAGGCGCTGATCGCGCGGTTCGAGGATGACCCGGACATTGCTTTCCGCGTCTATGCCCTTGGCCTTGGCCACAAGCATGTGTCTGAAATGCAGGCCTTGGCGGGCCTTGTGCATCCGCCGCTGTTTTCGCCCGCCGTGGTGCCAGCGCACCGCGGGATGGTGGTGGAAGTGCCGCTGACGCTTGCCGCCATGCCTGGCGCTGCGCACCACGATGCGCTGCGCGATGCGCTCAAGGCGTTTTATGCTGGAAGCCCGCTGGTCCGCGTGCTCGATGGCGTCCCGGACGAGCTGCTGCTGCGCCAGTCGGATGCGCCGCGTGACGGGCTGGACCTCCATGTGTTCGGCAGCAAGGATGGCGCGCAAGTGCGGTTGATCGCCGCGCTGGATAATCTTGGCAAGGGTGCGAGCGGCGCGGCGGTGCAGAGTCTCAACCTCATGAGCGGACTGGAAGAGACGGCGGGGCTGCGGCTCTGATGTGGCCCAAGCCTGACCCTGTGCTCCCCGGTCAGGAAAGCGCGTGGGCCTATCCCCGCCCAGCCATCGCCCAGATTTGCACCGCGCGTATCGTCATCGAGCATGCCGGGCAGATCATCGCGGATACGCAGGGCAGCGTGCGTACGCTCGAAACCAGCCATCCGCCGAGCTACTATATCCCGCCCGCCGATATCGCGCCTGGTGTGCTGCGCCGCGCGGCGGGCACCTCGCTGTGCGAATGGAAGGGCGCGGCGGCCTATTGGGATGTTGTGGTGGGCGATGTGGTCCTGCCGCACATCGGCTGGAGCTATCCGAGCCCGACGCCGAAATTTGCGATTCTGCGCGATTTCGTGGCGTTCTACGCTGCGCCGTTCGATCGGTGCAGCGTGGACGGCGAGACGGTGGTGCCGCAGCCGGGCGAATTTTATGGTGGGTGGATCACCAGCACGGTAGCGGGGCCGTTCAAAGGCGGGCCGGGCAGCCGAGGTTGGTAGCAGTGTAACGTAACGAGATTTGTTGCGGGTTTTTGGTAATGGAGAGCCGCGATAGAGTCTCGTAACGGCGTATGGTAAGTTTGCTTGCCCTGCCGGGTGTGCATGATAGAAAATCATTATGCCATCTGATATTGAGATATCGCGCGCTGCCACCTTGCGGCCCATTCTGCAAATCGCCGAGCACGCGGGTATCCCGGTAGCGGCGGTCGAGCCTTATGGCCATTACAAGGCCAAGCTCGATCTGAACCTGATCGCGGGCACGGCTGACAAGACGCCCGGCAAACTGATCCTCGTCACCGCGATCAACCCGACCCCGGCGGGCGAGGGCAAGACGACGACGTCCATCGGCCTTGCCGATGCGCTGAACCGGATCGGCAAGCGCACGATGCTTGCCCTTCGCGAACCCTCGCTTGGCCCCTGTTTTGGCACCAAGGGCGGCGCGACTGGGGGCGGTTATGCGCAAGTCGTGCCGATGGAGGACATCAACCTCCACTTCACCGGCGATTTCCACGCGATCACCAGCGCACACAATCTCCTCGCGGCGATGATCGACAACCACGTCTATTGGGGCAATGCGCTCGATCTCGATGTGCGGCGGATCGTGTGGCGGCGCGTTCTCGATATCAACGACCGCGCGCTGCGCGATATCGCGCAAGGGCTGGGCGGGCGGGCCAACGGGTTTCCCCGCGAATCCGGGTTTGATATCACCGTTGCCTCCGAAGTCATGGCGATCCTGTGTCTGGCCGAAGATCTGGAGGATCTGGAGGCGCGGCTGGGGCGGATCGTGATCGGCTATACCCGCAAGAACCGCCCGGTCACGGCGCGGGAACTCAAGGCCGATGGCGCGATGGCGGTGCTGCTGGCGCAGGCGATCAAGCCCAATCTGGTGCAGACGCTGGAGGGCAATCCCGCGCTCGTCCACGGCGGGCCATTTGCCAATATCGCGCATGGCTGCAATTCGGTGCGGGCGACGCGCGCGGGGCTGGTGCTGGCGGACTATGTGGTGACCGAGGCGGGTTTTGGCGCGGACCTTGGCGCGGAAAAGTTCTTCGATATCAAGTGCCGGCAGACCGGGCTCAAGCCTGCGGCGGCCGTGATCGTCGCCACGGTGCGCGCGCTCAAGATGAACGGCGGCGTGGCCAAGAACGCCTTGGCTGCGGCGGATGTGGAGGCTGTGCGGCGCGGCGGGGTGAACCTTGCACGCCATATCGAGAACGTGCGCCAGTTCGGCGTGCCCGCCGTCGTCGCGATCAACCGCTTCCATACGGACAGCGACGAGGAAATCGCTGCGATCCAGACGATTGCCGCCGCACATGGCTCCGAAGCGCTGGTCTGCACGCACTGGGCCGATGGCGGCGCGGGGGCCGCTGCGCTGGCGGAGCGGGTGGTGGCGATTGCCGAGGCACCCTCGCAGTTCGCGCCGCTTTATGACGATGCGCTGCCATTGTTCGAGAAGATCAACACCGTGGCGACGCGCATCTACCGCGCCGAAACCGCGATTGCCGATCCGGCGGTCCATGCCCAGCTTGCGGCTTGGGAGGCCGAAGGGCATGGCAATCTGCCAGTGTGCATCGCCAAGACGCAGTATGGCTTTTCGACCGATCCGGCCGCGCTGGGCGCGCCGACCGGCCACGTGATTTCGGTGCGAGAAGTACGGCTATCGGCGGGCGCCGGCTTTGTCGTGGCGATCTGCGGCGAGATCATGACCATGCCCGGCCTGCCGCGCGTGCCGATGGCGGAAGGCATCCGGATTGATGAGCAAGGGCGGATAAAGGGCTTGTTTTAGGGTGTGCTGGTATTTGGTCCATGCCGGGCTGCAAACCACCGCTTTCTGCGTTTCCGGTGCCCGCGTACTTAAGTACGCTGCGCTCCGGTTCTCGAAATCAGCAGTTCTAGCTTCGCTGTAATCCGTGTCGCTCCGGTCTCAGCCAAACCCCCACACACCCTAGCTCGCGCTTACTTTGCCAGATCAATCGCAGGCTTTTCCGCGCCGGGAAGCGTGCCGCCCATCATTTTGGCCAGGGTCGGCGCAATTGCCCGCATGTCGATTTCGCCGAGGCTGCGGGCCTTTGCCACGCCCTTGCCCATGATCATGAAGGTCGAGCGCATTTCGGGCGCGGCGGGGAAATATCCGTGCATGCCCTTAGTGGATGGCGCGGGGAAGGTGAGCGGCAGCGTGCCATTGATGAACGGCGTGGCGACCGCGCCAAGCTTGAGGTTCACATAAAAGCTGGCCTCCGGATTCGCGCCCGCTTCTGCAATCGCGGGGCCTTCCAGCACGCGCTCGATCTTCGCGGCGGGATCTGCGGCGAGCCCCGCCAGAAGCGCGCCGACTTTGGCCTTGAGGGCAGCATCAGCGGGCCGCGCCAGCCGGATCGCGAAGGAGCCGCCCGAGGCCCAGGGCGTTGCCTCTGCAGCGGCGATCTTGCCCGAG
>CANEVG010000087.1 GCA_947442095.1 Sphingomonadaceae bacterium | reverse complement strand
TCGCTTCGGGCTTGTGCCCTGCTGCAAGGTTTTCCTTGGCGCGCGCCAGCGCCGCGTTGGCTGCGGCGGTCTGGCCGGGCTGCGCGGTCGAAGTGCCGAGCGCTTCTGCTGTGTCAATTTTGGTCTGCGCCTCGGCAATCGCGATGCGCGCGCGCTCGGCCTTGCCCTGCGCGGCGGCGGGTGAGGCGAACGAGAGGCACAGCGCAGTGGCTGCCAAGACAGCGGTATACGTAAAACGTCGCATGATGGAGAACTCCGTGGCGGCGACGCGGGGGGTGCGCAGCCGCATGCCCCGAAAGAACCGCCAAAGGGCCACAATGTTCCGCTGCGGACCAGTGGGCTCGATAGCAACGTCAACCCGGTTGATAGACTTTCTTGGATTGCAGCCCGGCCCGCGCGGCCCTAGTCCGGTGCTTCCATGCGGATCCAGGTACGGGACCGGTAGGGGGCACGGATGTTTGCGCATTTCGATCTGCTGCACGGCATGGCCGGGCTGTTCGTGGGCTTACTCGTCGGGCTGACCGGCGTGGGCGGCGGCTCGCTTATGACCCCCATCCTCGTGCTGCTGTTCGGCGTCGCCCCGGCTACGGCGGTTGGCACGGATCTGCTGTTCGCGGCTGTCACCAAGACTGCCGGCTCGGCCATCCACGGCAAGCGCAAGACAGTCGATTGGCATATCATGCGCCGCCTTGCGGCGGGTAGCGTCCCTGCCGCTATTGTCACGCTCATCCTGATTTCGAACCTCGGCAAGCTTAGCCAGGATTCGAGCAAGATCATGGTTACGTGCCTGGGCGTCATGCTGATCATCACGGCGGTCGCCACGCTGTTCCAGAAGCAGCTCGCCGTGTTTGCCAAGCAGCATGAACGACTGGACGACCGGGAGGCCCGCGTGCCCACCGTCGTGCTCGGCGCGCTTTTGGGCACTTTCGTCACGATCAGTTCGGTGGGGGCAGGGGCTATCGGCGTCACCGCACTGCTCATGCTCTATCCGGCGCTGCGCGTTTCGAAGATCGTCGGCACCGATATCGCGCATGCGGTGCCGCTCACGCTGGTGGCCGGGTTCGGGCACTGGATCGTAGGCTCGGTCGATCTTGGTCTGCTCGCCAGCCTGCTGGTCGGCTCACTGCCCGGTGCGGTGATCGGAAGCCTGCTCTCCACGCGTTCCCCCGATCATGTGCTGCGCCCCGCACTGGCCGCCGTGCTGGTGTTCTCGGGCATCAAGCTGCTCAGCCAATGAGCGAGACCTACCCCGGTTTCGACGGCGCACCGCTCACGCTCCACCGCCTTGGAGCAGGCCGCCCCGTGATCCTGCTCCACGGCCTGTTCTCCAGCGCCCACGTCAACTGGATCAAGTACGGCACCGCCGCGCAGCTCTCCGCCGCCGGGTTCGAATGCCTGATGCCCGATCTGCGCGCCCACGGCACCAGCGCTGCGCCGCATGATCCCGCCGCCTATCCGGCCGATGTTCTCGTGCGCGACTTCGAGGCGCTCATCGCGCATCTGGGCCTTGGCAGCTACGATCTCGTCGGTTTCTCGCTCGGCTCGCGCACTGCAGCCCGCGCGGTCATTGCAGGTGCGCGGCCCCGCCGCCTGGTCCTCTCGGGAATGGGCCTCGAAGGCCTTGCCGGCTGGGCAAAGCGGCAGGATTTCTTCCTCGACATGCTGAACCGTTTCGGCACGATCCGCCCCGGTGATCCCGCCTACGCCGCACAACAGTTCCTAAAGACCATGGGCACCGACCCACAAGCAGCGCGCCTGCTGCTCGGCACAATGGAGGACACGCCGCCCGAAGCTCTATTGGCTATCACCATGCCCACGCTGGCCCTTTGCGGCGACAAGGACAATGACAACGGCAGCGCTGACCGGCTCGCCGAGGCGCTCCCCCATGCGCGCCGTGCGACGATCCCCGGCACGCACATGAGCTGCGTGACCGAGCCCGCGATGGGCGCCGAACTGGTCTCATTTCTGACTGCTTGACGCTGGTCCAGAGGCGAGTATCGGTCGGGGCAAGGGCCGCCGAAGATGCGTCCCAGCCGCATCCTTCGGAAAGTTCGCACCCCATGAAATCCCCGGTTTCCTTGGCTGTTTCCGTTTTTGCGCTGGCGGCCGCCAGCCTCGCCGTCCCCGCCTGTGCCGCCCCCTCCGGCGCTGACGCCGAAGTGTGGATCAAGGCCGCCGATCAGGCCTATTTCGACGAGACGGTGCGCGCAAGCCGCATCCAGTGGGTCTATTCGACCAACATCACCGACGATACCGAAGCGCTCGTCGCGGCCTCCAATGCCGAGTTCAACACGCTCATGGTCAAAACTGCCGCTGAAGCCGCGCGTATGGCCAAGGTTCCCGGCCTCACCGCCGAAGACCAGCGCAAGCTGATCATGATGCGCACCCAGATCTCCAGCCCGGTTCCCACTACCCCCGGCGCCGCGGACGAATATGGCACGCGGCAGGCGCGCATCGAGGGTCTTTATGGCAAGGGTCACGGCACGCTGAACGGCGCGCCCATCAATGGCAGTGACATCGAGGAGGCGATGGGCAGCAATCGCAATCCCGACCAGCTGAAGGAAATGTGGCTCTCGTGGCACGACGCTGTCGGCAAGCCGATGAAGACCGACTACGCCCGGCTGGTCGAGCTTTCCAACGCTGGCGCGCAGGAGCTAGGCTTTGCCGATACCGGCGCACTGTGGCGCTCGAACTACGACATGGAGCCGGATGCCTTCGCCGCGCTCACCGAGAAGATCTGGACCGAGGTCAAGCCGCTCTATGTCCAGCTGCACTGCTACACGCGCCGCAAGCTGGGTGAGAAATACGGCGAGGCTGTGCAGGCCAAGACCGGCCCGATCCGCGCCGATCTGCTCGGCAACATGTGGGCGCAGGAATGGGGCAGTATCTACGATGTGGTTGCCCCCAAGGGCGCAGGCGATCTGGGCTTCGATGTCACCGATCTGCTCACCGCCAAGGGCTACGATCCGGTGAAGATGGTGAGGGCGGGGGAGGGCTTCTACACCTCGCTCGGCCTAGCACCGCTGCCCGAAACCTTCTGGACCCGCTCGCAGATCACCAAGCCGCGCGACCGCGAGGTTGTCTGCCATGCTTCTGCGTGGAACGTCGACAACAAGAACGACCTGCGCATCAAGATGTGCACGAAGGTCAATGGCGATGATTTCATCACCATCCATCACGAACTCGGCCACAACTACTACCAGCGCGCCTACAACGCGCAGCCCTCGCGCTACTACATGGAAGGCGCGAACGACGGCTTCCACGAGGCGATCGGCGACACCATGGCGCTTTCGATCACGCCGGAATACCTCGTCCAGATCGGCCTGCTCGATCGCGCCAAGGTTCCCTCGGCAGACAAGGACACCGGGCTCCTGCTGCGCCAGGCGATGGACAAGGTCGCCTTCCTGCCTTTCGGCTTGCTGATCGATCGCTGGCGATGGCAGGTCTTCAGCGGCAAGATCAAGCCCGAAGCCTATGGCACCTCATGGACCGAGATGCGCCGCCAGTATCAGGGCATCGTGCCGCCGGCAGAGCGCCCCGCCGATGCCTTCGATGCCGGCGCGAAATACCACATCCCGGCGGTCGTGCCTTACACGCGCTACTTCCTCGCCCGCGTGCTGCAGTTCCAGTTCTACGAAGCCGCCTGCCGCGAAGCCGGATGGAAAGGCCCGCTCCACCGCTGCAGCTTCTATGGCAACAAGGCCGTCGGCGCGAAGCTGAACGCCATGCTGAGCATGGGCGCCAGCAAGCCCTGGCCCGATGCGCTTGAAGCCTTTACCGGCAGCCGCGAGATAAGCGGCAAGGCGATGATCCGCTACTTCGCCCCGCTGCAGACGTGGCTGGAGAAACAGAACAAAGGGCAGGCTTGCGGGTGGTGAGGCCTGGCAGCTGCGTCAGCGGAACGGTGGTTCGTTGAATGCGCGCAGCTTGCGGCTGTGCAGCTTTGCTCCTTCGGCGCGCAGCAGCGCGCAAGCGGTCGTGCCGATGGCGAGGTGGCTGGAGATCGCTTCCTCATAAAAGCGGTTGGCTTGCCCCGGCAGCTTAAGTTCGCCGTGGAGCGGCTTGTCCGAGACGCAGAGCAGGGTGCCGTAGGGCACGCGGAAGCGGTAACCCTGTGCGGCGATGGTAGCCGATTCCATGTCGATGCCGACCGCGCGGCTCAGGCTCAGGCGGCGGGCGGAGTGCGAATAGCGCAGTTCCCAGTTGCGGTCGTCGGTGGTGACGACCGTGCCTGTGCGCATACGCCGCTTGAGGTCCGACCCGCCCGCACCGCTAACGATCTCCGCCGCGCGCGCCAGCGCGACCTGCACTTCGGCAATGGCCGGGATCGGGATTTCAGGCGGCAGCACCGGATCGAGTACGTGATCATCGCGCAAGTATGCGTGGGCCAGCACATAGTCGCCGATCTTCTGCGTGGGGCGCAGGCCGCCGCAATGGCCGATCATCAGCCAAGCCTCGGGCCGGAGCACCGCTAGGTGGTCGCAGATCGTCTTGGCGTTGGACGGGCCGACGCCGATATTGACCAGCGTGATCCCGTTGCGGTCCGGCGCGACGAGGTGATACGCGGGCATCTGGTGCCGCCGCCACGCGGTGTCCGACATGCGGGCGCGCGCATTGTCGGTCGGCTCCGTCAGGTTGAGGCCGCCCGCGCCTGAAAGCGCGCTATACTCCCCAGTGCCGAGTTGCAGGCCCGCCCAGTCGACGAATTCGTCGACATAACGGTGGTAGTTGGTGAAGAGGATATAGCGCTGGAAATCCTCGGCGGGTGTTCCGGTGTAGTGCGTCAGCCGCGCGAGGCTGAAATCGGTGCGCAGGCCATCGAAAAGCGCGAGCGGCAGCGGCCCATCGCCCACGTTATACTCGCCGTCCGCAATCTCATCACCGATATGCGCCAGTTCCGCGTTCGGGAAGTGCCGCGCCAGTTCCTGCGGGCCGACGCTGCCCATCTGCGCGCCGAGGCTGCCATCGAGCACATAGGCAAACGGGATCTCCTGGCGCGAGACTGCCGCTTCCACCGTTACGTCGAAGCCTTGCAGGATGATGCCCAGCTGCTCGGTCAGATAATCGGCAAACAGCGCCGGGCGGGTGACAGTGCAGGCATAGGTGCCCTTCTGGCTGAGGCGGCCGAAGGAGTGGCCTGTGGGCTCGATGCTCGGCTCACCGCCGAAGTGGATGCGCAGCTCCGGATAGCAATAGCTGCCGTCGTGCCGGCGCTCCTCGGGCGGCAGTTTGCCTGTCGCAGCAAAGGCCATCACGTCCTCGCGCAGCCGGGCGACCGAGGCGGTGTAGATGCGCGAAAGCTCGTCGAGTACGGAAGTGATATGATCCATGGCCTGAGTGTACCTGCGCTGCGCGACGTTTGGAAGTCGCAGGCGTCAGCGCATTCGTTTGAGCACTTTGCTGGAGACCACGTGGCCCTTGAGGTCTTCCGGGTAGAACCAGACCGGCCTAAGATCGCCGCGGGCATAACGGTCCACCTGATCGGCGAAGTGGGGGCTCTTCGGATCGTTGCTTTCACCGCCGATGCTGATGGCGCGGGCGCGCACTTTCGGGCCGAACTCGACCACCGCGACGAAGCTGTTGCCGCTGGTGCCGTACATCCGCTTGGTGCCGGGATAGCGGGCCGCGCCGAACGAGGCGAGGGAGCCCCAATTGCCGCTGGCGAACGGGATCGGGGTGCTGGCCTTCGCGTCGTCGAAGGTCTGCTTGATCGCGCCGTCGTTCCGTTGGTAGCGATTGATCTGGCCCCATGGCACTTGCCAAGAACCGAAATCGCCGACGAGCCGGTTCACCGCGTCATCGAGCGCGGCGCGGCGCTGGGCATCGGTGATGCGATTGTTCATCCGCTCCCACAGGCTTTCCTCGTCGCCATCCGCCTGTTCGGCGACGCGCGCCCACAGCGCTTCGGCATAACCGACCGCGAGGCTAGTGGCAGTGGAGCCGAGCGCCCATTTGTGGTCCCAGCCTTGCAGCAGCTTGATCGGGCCATCGCGCTGTGTATCGGGCGTGGCGGCGTGCGCTGCGAACAGCGGCGGGAGCAGCCGGTCAAACGCGGGGAGCGCGGGATCATAGGCCGCGGCCATCAGGCGTTCGAGCGTGAAATCCTTGCGGTCAGCGAGCACGGCCCGAGCATGGGCTTCGCGCGCGTTTTGACCTGCTTCATCCATGTAGCGCGGAAAATCAGCGGCTTTTGGACTGTCCGGCCCAGCGGCAGTCCACGGCGCGTTGTTGACGTTGAAGGCCCAGCCATGCGCTGGGGTGAGCGCATTGGGCAGGCTTGAGACGGCGTGCAGCCCGTTCCAGCGGGCCAGCGGATTGCTGCCATCGACGGGCTTGCGCCAGTCGAAGCTGTTGTCGCGGATCGGCACGAACTGGGGATGGAGATAGGCAATTGCGCCCTTCGCGTCGGCGAACAGCGTGTTGTTGGAGGAATTGGCCTTGAGGTCGGCCACATTGAGGAAGCTCTTGAGATCGCGGGCCTTGGTGCGCAGGAAGCTTTGCTGCAGCGCTTCGACGGGTTTGTGCATTAGCGCGAAGGCGATCCATTTGCCGCCCTCCTCGCGCACGATCGGACCGTGTTCGCTGGCCCAGGTCGTGAAGCTGCGCTTGGCCATCGTGCCATCGCTAAGCCGCACGGTGAGAGCCACGTTTTGCTGGCGCAGGGGCTTGACCGCATCGCCCACCCGGTAGGCGGGCGGCTCGCCGGAGCGCTCGACAATGGTTTCGGCAAACTCGTCGACATTGTCGACCCCGCTCGAGGTGTGCATCCAACCGGCGTTCTGGTTGAAGCCCTGATAGATGAAGAACTGTCCCCAGGTCGCCGCACCATAGGCGTTGAGCCCTTGCGCACTGGTCACTTGCTGTTCGGCGCGGAAGAAGAAGCTGGTGTGCGGATTGATCAGCAGCAGTGCATGCTCGCCCTCGGTGCGCGAGGGGGCGATGGCTATGCCGTTCGAGCCTTGTGGTTCGCGCAGCAGCAGCCCGCGCTCAGCGTCTGTCATCGCGACCTGTCGGCGGCCGTAGAACGCCTCGAGCTGCGACAGTGGCACGCGCTCGATATCGCCGCCGATGCTGCCCTCGCTGAAGCTCAGCGCCATCCATGGCTCGAAATGCGTCAGCACCCTGGGCTTCACTTGCGGATGATCGGCGAGGTAAGCGTTGAGGCCTGCAGCCCAGGCATCCATGAGCTTGCGCAGCCACCCGGGGCTGCGCCCGTAATCAGCCTTTAGCGTTTCGGGATCAATCCACAAGCGCTGCCGCAGGTCCTGCCAGACAGCGTCTTCACCTTCCGCTTCCGCCAATCTTCCCAGGCTGACGAGGTAGTTGCGTTCGATACGGGGGAAGTCATCTTCGGCCTGCGCATAGATCATGCCGTAGACCGCGTCGGCGTCGGTCTCGCCAGTGATGTGCGCGATGCCCCATTCATCGCGTTCGATCTTCACGTCACCAGATGATGGCGCAGGTTTCGCAGCCGCATGAACCGTCGCGGTTCCAGCAAGGAGGGCCGCGATGGCGACGGTGCGAGCAAAATTCATGGCATCCTCCAGTTTAGACCAGCTGAGCATATGGCGGCAAGGCACTGGGATCAAATGCTGATCAGTTGGGGTGAGCATGGAACCGGCCAAGTCATGCCACGTGTTTCGCGCAAGCTGGGCACCGCCAAAGAAAAAGGGCGCTTCCTTGCCGGAAGCGCCCCATTTCGTTCTTTGGCCGAGGCCGTCTTGCTCAGGCTTCCGCTTCGGCGGTGTCCTCGAGCAAGTCGGCCGGAATTTCGCCCGGTTCAGCGTTGGGGTCATAGGCTTCCGTGAAGCCGCCCTCATCGGCATCGAACATGGCATCGATGACATCGACGCCCTGCGACTGCAGCGCGGCTTCGTCAGGCGAGCGAGCGACGTTGACCTTGACGGTTACGCTCACTTCGGGGTGCAGCGAAACCTTGACGGTCGAGATGCCGATAGCCTTGATCGGGCGTTCGAGCACGACCATAGCCTTGGTCACCTTGGCGCCCTGTTCGACCAGCGCATCGACGATGTCGCGCACCGAGACCGAACCGTAGAGCTGGCCGGAGTTGGACGAGGCGCGGATCAGCACCACTTCCTTGCCCTCGACATTGCCGGATTCGAGCTTGGCTTCTTCGCGGCGCGCTGCGTTGTCAGCTTCGATCTGCGCACGGCGCGATTCAAAAACCTTGCGGTTGGCTTCGTTGGCGCGCAGCGCCTTTTTGTTGGGCAGCAGGAAGTTGCGGGCGTAGCCGTCCTTGACGGTGACGACATCACCGATGGAGCCCAGCTTCTCAATGCGCTCGAGCAGGATGATCTGCATGTCTGGCGCTCCTTACTTGACGATGTAGGGAAGCAGGCCGATGTGCCGGGCGCGTTTGATCGCCTGGCCCAGCTCACGCTGCTTCTTTGCCGAAACGGCGGTGATGCGCGAAGGCACGATCTTGCCACGCTCGGACATGAAGCCCTGCAGCAGGCGCACGTCCTTGTAATCGATGACAGGTGCGCCCTTGCCCGAGAAAGGGCACGACTTGCGGCGACGGAAAAAGGGACGGGCCATGGATTATTCCCCTTCGCGTTCGCGGCGGCGGGTGCGCTCGCGGTCGTTCTTGCGCATCATTACCGACGGGCCGGCTTCGTGTTCATCGACACGTACGGTCATGAAACGGATGATATCTTCGTTGATCGCCGTCTGGCGCTCAAGCTCGGCGACAACGCCGGCTGGCGCTTCGATGTCGAGCAGCACGAAGTGTGCCTTGCGGTTCTTTTGGATCTTGTAGGCCAGCGAACGAAGACCCCAGGTCTCGGTCTTGATGACCTTGCCGTTGTTGCTCTCGATGATTTCGGTGGCGGTGGCGGCCAGCACGTCGACCTGAGCCTGGCTCAGATCCTGACGCGCAAGGAAAACATGCTCGTAAAGCGGCATGCGTCGTGCGTCCTTTAATACTCTAACCGATCGCTGGCTGATCCGCGGTATTGCGGGGCCCCTCCGGCTTTCTTGGGTTCGCGAGACACAGGCTGCGCCTGCCTCTCAGGAGCGATGGCGCTTAGCGGGAATTGCCCAAGATGCAAGGCCGAATGCGGTGATCAGGTAGTTTAAGCCCGAGATGTAATCGCGCGCCGCCTCAGGCTGCGTGGCGAGCCGGGCGGGCGTCGGGGCGCGCGGGTGCAGCGCGGCCCAGCTCGAGACGCTGCAGATGGCCGATCGCATAATCGGCAACGAGCGTTGCGAACACGTTCTCGTGCAGCGGCAGTTCGAACTCCAGCCCCGAGGTCTTGGTCTCGGACCACATGACAAAGGCGATCTTGGGGGAAAGTCCGGGGAGAAACAGCGTGATTGATTCGCCAATACGCTGCGGGGGAATTCCCTCGATCCGCGCACCGTGCGTTGTGAGATCTTTAAGCATGACCGTTGACCGCACGAGGCCATGCTTGCAGCGCACGGGCAATTCAAACCCCAGCCGCTTGGCGCGGCGTCCCTTGATTTGCTCCACTTCGCCGAACCTATCGAACATCGGCTCATCAAACATCTGACTGCTCCTGGCTGCTGTGTTTACCACAAGCATGAGGACGGCAGGGTGGTGAGTGCCTTCAGCCCCTACGCATTGATCCGGTGCCGAGACACCGATAGGTCCGATCCGGGGAAAATTATGTTTTCTGCAAAGTTTGCCGAGTAGGGACCTCGTAGGTGCCTTGGGGGCAGGGGAGTATACGTGGGGGAAGTTGCCAAAGGCGCGATCACGATGAGCCAGCCGGGGGTGTTCAGCCGCTTTGCTGATGACCAGACCGAGCGCCGCTATTCCGAGCGGGCGCGCACGCTGCGGTTGCCGTTTGTGCGGCTCTATGGCGTCATATTCATGGTCATTGCGCTTGCCTATTCCATCGTTAACCCGATGTTCCTCACTTCTGCCGAAAACGCACAGCTGGCGATTTTCCTCGGCCTCTCGCTGGTAGTCTGCGGCGGGTATATCGGCATCACTTTCTGGGATGACTACATCCGCTACCCGATAGTCGACTTCATCTCGCTGCTCGCTTTGTCTGTGCTGGTGGGCCTGATCAACGTCATGCTTTTTGAGCACTTTGCCAGCCTCGAGAAGGGGCTTCATGTCGTGGGTGTCATCAACAAGCTGATCATCGTAGCATTTGCAGCCGTCACCCTTGCAGGATGGCCACGCAGTTTCCTCGCCTGGCTTGCCTGCGATTTTCTGGTCTGGCTTGCCCAAATCACGAGCGGCCAACCCCACCTCCCGGCAGTGGTCTATGCATCACTCAGCTTCGCTAGCGGTGCATTGATCATGGCCGCTATAAACCTTGCCGTGGGCCGCACTAGCCGTGCCGCATTCCAGCTGGCAGATTCGCTCGATGCCGAGCGCGCGCGTAGCGAAGCACTGGTGCTGAACATGCTGCCGCCAGCTGCCGTGGAGCGCATCCGCAGCGGCCAGCTTGTGGCCGATTCCTACGCCGATGCGAGCGTGATATTCATCGACATGGTTGGTTTTTCCACCCTGACGAAGCGCGTCTCGCCCGGGCACCTCGTTGAACTGCTGAATGGCTTCTTCAACCATGCCGATGCCTGCGCGCGCCAATTTGGGGTGGAGAAGGTCAAGACGGTAGGCGATGCCTATCTCGCCATTGCCGGGGGCAACGTGGCTTGCGGCAACAGCGCAGACGCGGCCGTCGCCTTTGCCCGAGCAGTCATCGCTGGCGTGCCGGAAATGGGCCGTAATGCCGGGGTCGAAGTTGCCCTTCGAGCCGGCATCCACAGCGGCCCTGTGGTCGGCGGCGTCATCGGCGAGACGCGCATGGCCTATGACTACTGGGGCGATACGGTGAATATCGCCGCGCGGCTAGATGCCAACGCGCCGGTCAACGGCATTGCCATATCGGAGATCACCTGGCTGCGCGCGCGCGATCGAACGGGCTTCGGTGCGCCGGTCGTGATCAATCTCAAGGGCGT
>CANEVG010000086.1 GCA_947442095.1 Sphingomonadaceae bacterium | reverse complement strand
GCGGCGACAGCGACCGAATAGTCACCCAGATCGCGCGCCATGCCAGCCGCGCGCATCTGCAGCCAGTAATGGTGGAATGGCACCCCGGCGAGCGGTTGGCCGAACGTCCCGAAAGGGTGGATATAGCTGTCGCCAATTCGGCCAAAATCGCGAAAGTCGATGCCCAGCTTGAACGTGGCCTGTGTGGCGCGCATGAAGTCGGCTTCATCGATGCCGAGGCGCTCCACAAACGCGCGAATATGCGGCAGCGTTGCCTCGCCGACACCGACGATCCCAACTTCGGCCGACTCGATGAGCTCGACCTCGACGATGCCCGGCAGAAGTTTGGCGAGCGCCGTCGCGGACATCCAGCCCGCGGTACCGCCGCCTAGCACGATGACCTTGATCGGGGCCTGCTGCATACCCACTACCCTACCAATCGTTCACGCGGAGCCGCGCCCTCATCCAATGGCCGATGCTTTGCGAACAGGAGCCGTGCTCGCGAACCCACGGCAGCCCTCATCGTCGTATCCGCTGCGCGCCCAGCCCACAACTTGAAGGCGATCCGAGGCCAAACCATCCGCCGCCAGCGCGCCAAGCGACAGCAAAAGCATGCGCTGCGCCAGATTGCCGATCGCACCGCATGGCCGCAGATGGCCATGTCATCAGCCTGCTAGCGTGCACAGGCGACAACGCCGACGCCCGACGTACCGAGCGCTATGCGCGAGAACCGCATGTCGAGCGTGCCGCGTGTCGTCAGGCGAAGCGGGACCGTGACGTTCTGCATATTGGTTCCGGCCTTGGCGAAGCACGACAACGGGATCGAGAGCGTTTGCCAACCCTTGCCGGCGTTGGACCGCAGCGCCGCTGCGATGTTGATCGTGGCACCGCATTTGTCTCCGCATTCCATCGCCACGTCCACCGATGTGGCATCGATGGCATCTACGCGCGCATCCAGTTCGATCGCCAGTTGGCCATTGCTTTCGCGCGCCAGATCGAGCGGGGGCGTACTGGTCACGGCAAGCGCGCCGTCGCCGGTGCCATTCCACACGACGCGGCGCGAATCTTCTTGTGCACTGCGGTCAACGGCGCTGAGCTGGAGGCCTGATCCAGGTGCCGCCAGGATCAACCCCGTACCAACCCGGCCGCGCGAGAACCAGGTCCCGAACGGTATGTCCGAATTGATCGCGATGCCGCTGTTCGTGCTCAGAAATCCAACCGTAGCCGGGTGCGCGTAACTGAGCCCGTAACCATAAGGGAACAGCGGATCATAGTCAGGGCTGCCGACATTCAGGCCAAACTGGGTCGCGCGCTTGGGCCAGCTGAACGACAAGCGGCCGCGAAAATCGGCCTTGCCATAAAGCACATCGGCGATCCCGCCACCTTCGGAGCCCGGCAACCAGGCCGCGACAAATGCATCCGACGCATTGATGTGCTGGTTGACCCACAGCGGTCGCCCGGACAGGAAAACGGCCACTGTTGGGATGCCTGCTGCCTGATAACGTTGCAGCAGCGCCAGATTATCCTTCTTGTCGCGGAACAGCAGATCCGGAACGTCCCCCATGAACTCGGCATAGGGGTCCTCGCCGAACACCACGACGGCCACATCGGGTTTGTGCGCAAAGCTCCCATCTCCTGAGATCATCGCGCTGCCACCGCCAGCCCTGGCCGCGTCAACGAGCGCCTGGCCGATGGTGGTGGCGCCCGGGAAGTCGGCCGGCATCAGATCGGTTCCTTGCCATGACAAGGTCCAGCCGCCCGACTGCTTCATGAAGTTGTTGGCGCCGTCGCCCGCAACCAGCACCGTTGCGCCAGCCTTTATCGGCAGGGCGGCGTGTTCGTTCTTGAGCAGCACCAGCGACTGACGCACCGCCTCGCGCGCGATCGCGCGGTTCGCTGGCGAACCGAGTTCGCTCCATTGACCACCGAGCGGCCGCGACGATGGTCGGCCGGCTTCGAACAGGCCGGCGCGCAACTTGACGCGCAGAATGCGGGCGACCGCATCATCGAGCCTTGCCATCGGGATCTTGCCCGCTTTGACATTAGCCAGTGTCGACTCCCAAAGTTCTTTCCAGCTGTCGGGCGCCATGAACATGTCGAGCCCGGCATTGATCGACTGAGGGCAATGTGTCGGCGAGCAGTCGACAACCTGACCATGGCCGTTCCAGTCGCCAACAACAAAGCCGCCAAAGCCCATCTGGTGCTTCAGCACATCGGTCAGCATCTTGGAATTGCCGTGCATTTTTGCACCCTGCCAACTCGAGAAGCTGGCCATGACCGTCTGGGCACCGGCTTGCAGCGCCGGCACATAGCCGGCCGCATGAATGTCGCGCAGCTCTGCCTCGCTCGACAGATTGTCGCCCGTATCCTTTCCGTTGACCGTGCCGCCATCGCCAATGAAGTGTTTGGCGGTAGCGACAATGTGTGGCCCGTTCAGCCAGTCTGCGGCTCCGATTTTGCCCTGCAACCCTTCAACGAACGGCCCGGCGTACGACGCGACGATCTCAGGATTTTCGGAATAGCCTTCATAGGTCCGTCCCCAGCGGTCATCGCGCACCACGGCAAGGGTCGGCGCGAACGTCCAGTCGAGCCCGGTGACGCGCATCTCGCGCGCCGTTACCCCGCCGATCTGGCGCATCAGTTCAGGATTTCGCATCGCACCGAGGCCGATGTTGTGCGGGAACAGCGTTGCGCCAATCACATTGCTATGGCCGTGCACTGCGTCACTGCCCCAGATAATGGGTATGACGGGCAGATTGCCCGACGGCCTCACCGAGGCGTCGTAGAAACGATCAGCCTCATTCAGCCAATCCGCCCCGGTGCCAAAGCGCTTTCCTGCAGGATCGCTGCCGCCACCATTCAGCACTGATCCAAGATGATAGCGCGCGACATCATCTGGCGAAACGCTACCAAGATCGCCCTGAATCACCTGCCCTACTTTTTGTTCGAGCGACATCTTCGCCATGATCGACTTGATGCGCGCTGCGATGGCGGGGCTCGCTTTGACCGGGTCCGTCAAGGCGGGCCAGTTCGAAGCTGTGGGGGCACCGACCTGCGCCAAGGCTGCTGATGTCACAATCAAGAGCGAACCGCCGACCAACAGTGTCGCCAAAATGTTCCGCATTGCCATTCTCCCTTTGAATGATAGCGCTATCAAACATAGAAGGATCGTTCAATGGCGTTTGTCGACTTGAATTATTTCAAAGGGTTGGAGACTGATCACGTCGGCCGGACGAAAGGTCGTAAACTGTTGATTTCAGTGATGGGTTTGCCGAAGGTTATGTGCTGAAGGTGGTTTGCCTTGTGCGCACTCTGGCCGCCGGCACGCCCAACGGCTCAGGTATGATTGGCGTCCGTGTCCAGAAGGATTGCCGCATCCAGAATGTGGCGAAAAAACGCTTGCTATGGCTACGATCTGAAAGCTCGCTCACATCCACAAGTGAGCGCGACTGAACATCGAACAGGGCATAGCAGTCGTCAGTCTCCATACTGACTATGCTCGAGAGAGAAGCGAATTGAGCATGGCCGCTGTAACCAACGCAGGCCCACAGCAGCAAGACAGACTAGCCGGGCGGCCCGTCCGAATCACGCAGCACCAACTTGTAGTCGAGCAATTGGTCACGCGCGGATTCGTCGCGGCCAGCACGATGGGCCCGGATCTGATCGATCAGCATATCGACTGCAGCCCGCGACATTTCGGCAATCGGCTGGTGAATCGTCGTCAGCTCGGGCCAGATCGATTGCGCAAAATCGGTATCGTCGAACCCGCAGACTGTCAGGTCGCGCGGCACATCAAGCTGACGACGGTGTGCAACCGCAATCGTTGCCGCAGCCATATCGTCGTTGCTCGCAAATATTGCGCTAGGCCGTTCGGGTAGATCGAGCAGAGCAGCTGCGGCCTCAAGGCCCGATCGATAGGTAAAGTGACCCTGAACCATATATTCCGGTGGCACTGTAATGCCAGCCCCCTGCATCGCGGATTCAAAGCCTTGCCGGCGCATCTCACTCGCCTTGTGCAGGGCATTGCCGATGATCAAGCCAACACGGCGATGACCAAGAGAGATAATATGGCGTGTCATCTCCGCAGCGGCTTCGCGGTCGTCGATGCGAACA
Organism: Sphingomonadaceae bacterium; assembly: GCA_947442095.1. Lineage (GTDB taxonomy): Bacteria > Pseudomonadota > Alphaproteobacteria > Sphingomonadales > Sphingomonadaceae > Novosphingobium. The sequence goes on along the minus strand of CANEVG010000086.1, from coordinate 6,870 downwards.
ATGGACATCCGGTTTGACGGCCGCCAGTTCCCCACCGCCACTACCAACGTATCGAACTGGGCAAACAACGCGAGAATTCGAGGTGAATCGCACATCGGCTCCGAAAGGATGACGCCATCTACACCGCTCGATAGAAGTTCGCGGATTGCATCCTCCTCACCTTGCTCGCCAGCGTCACATTTGACAACGATGAGTTCGACATGGGCAGCGCGTGCCTGCTCGAGACTGCCAAGCAAGTAGCGGCTCAAGTAGGCGGCACTAGGGTTGCTATAGAGCAATCCGATTCGCATCTGATCGGCACCGGCAAGCGAACGCGCCGCAAGGTTTGGTGAATAGTTGAGAGCAGCAATCGCTTGCTGCACCAAGAGCCTCGTACTTTCGCGGACCTTTGTATCGTTGTTGATTACGCGCGAAACCGTCATGGGCGAAAAACCCGAAGCCGTCGCCACATCGGCAATTGTCACGGCACCCGCTTTGGGCCGAGGTGATCGCGCGTTCACTTGCAATTCCCAGGTCAATGACAAAACTCAAACGTAAGACACCGGAGGCACAAAACCGGCAAAAAAATTGAGTATTCGTTATCGCTTCTAGCACGCCCCGAAAAACGGAACAGTGCAAGCTCAAAAGTTATGGTAGCGCTATCGGTGGATTTTGCAATGTCTTTGCGCAGAAAACCGTAAACCTGCCAGATATTTCTAGCCTGATTTATCGCGCAAACCGGTATGGCGTTTGAGCATCGGCGCCACCATCGGCGTCGTCAGCATCGTGCTGCCCACCGCCATCAGCAGCAGCGCGGTGAAGGTTTCGGCAGTGATAACGTGCTTGTCGAGCAGGATGTTGACGAAAATAATCATGATCAGCGCCTTGGTCTGCAACAGCCAGCCGACCAGCGACGCCTCGCCCGTTTGCCAGCCAAGGATGCGGCCGGCGAGGTGAACGCCGGCGAGCTTTCCTGCCACCGATACCGCCAGCAGCAATGCCGCAGCGCCAAACACCGCCGCCCCGCCGGCATCCCAGTTTGTCCGCAACCCGGTGCTAAGGAAGAACACCGGCATCAGCGCCAGCAACACGGTTTCGCGGAAGCGGTCCATGCGCGCCTGATCGAACCAACGTGCTTCGATAACCGCGCCTGACAGGAACGCCCCGACCATGAAATGCAGGCCGGCCCAGTCAGCGGCAAAGCCGCAGCCGATCAGCCAGATCAGCGCGATGAACCAGCGGTCGTTTTCTGCAAGCCGCGACAGCAGCCGGCGCAGCCCGAAGCCGAGAACACCGAACAGCGCCAGAAACGCGGCCTGGCGCCCCATGCGTTCCCAATCGACAAGAATAGCCGCGAGCACGCCCCAGATGGCTATGTCGTCGAGGCTGGCATAGCGCAGGATGCGTTGACCCAGCGGCTGGCGCAGGATGTCGAGCTTTTCCATAAGTAGCACCAGAATCGGCAGCGCCGTCACCGCGCACGCCATGCCGATGCCGACGACGAATTGCCATGGCGCGGCCTTGTCACCCATCCAGCCGCTGCTTAAGCGCAGCAGCAGCAGCGCCGCCGCGCCACCGAACAAGAGCGGCATGCCCAGTGCCAGCCCAGCGGTGACGCCGGTCTCACGACGACGCTGCCACGCCGCGCCTAGGTCGAGTTCGACACCTGCGGCCCAGACGAACAGCATCACCGCCCACCAGGCGATGCCGTTCAACGCCGCGATTACCGGCTTGTCGAACACGAAGGTGTAATAGTGTGGGAAAGCAGCGCCAAGCACGCCCGGCCCGAGCAGGATACCGCACAGGATCTGCACGACGACCAGCGGTGCGCAGTATTCGGTGCGGCCAAGCCGCCAGATGGCGAACGGCATGACAAAAATCAGCAGCATCGCCAATAGGAAAACTTCGGTGATCGACATCGGACCTTTCAAACTGCACGTCCCGAAGTTGCCGTCAGGGGGTGCAGTTTATTCTATAAACGCTTTGATAAAATCAGCCGACCATATCCTCAAGTTCGGTGCCACGCGTTTCATGGACAAAGCGCAAAACGAAAATGATCGATAGGAACGCGAATGCTGCGTAAAAGCCGTAGGTAATCGGCAATCCAATGCTGCTCAGCAGCCACGGGAAGCTAGCGCTGATCGCGAAGTTTGCGCTCCATTGCGCCGCGCCCGCGACTGCTAGCCCCGAGCCGCGTATCTGGTTGGGAAACATTTCGCCGAGCATAACCCACATCACCGGCCCCCAACTGAAATTGAACAGTGCTGCGTAGAAAACGGCCGATCCCAGCGCGATCTTGCCAATGTTGTCGCCCAAAGTCAGTTGGCCGTCGACGAAAGTGCCGCTGGCAAAGCAGAACGATAGTACAGTCAGCGCCACCGCCATGCCGCACGAGCCGATGAGCAGCAGTGGCTTGCGGCCGATGCGATCGATCAGCAGGATAGCAATCAGGCAGGCGACGAGCGACAGCGCTCCGTTGAGTACATTGATCTTTAGCGCATCGGATTCGCTGAAGCCAACCGCCTGCCAAAGTACAGCGCCGTAGTAGAAGACGACATTGATGCCGACGAGTTGCTGAAACGTCGCCAGACCGATGCCAACCCAGACAATCTTACGCCATTTACCGGTCGCCGGATCGTTTAGATCTGAAAGCTTCGGTTGATGGTCCGTGAGCAACGAGGCACGGATCTCACCAACCTTGGTCGATGCGGCGCTAGCACCAAACAAGCGTGCCAGCACAGCTTCGGCCTCGGCAAAGCGTCCCTTGGCGACGAGATAGCGCGGGCTCTCAGGAATGAACAACAACGTCACGAAGAACAGGATTGCTGGAATTGCCTGAAGCCAGAACATCCACCGCCACGCCGGATACCCCATCCAGAACACGCCAAGCGAGGATCCCGCTGCGCGCGCCAAATAAAAGTTTGTGAGAAAGGCGCCTGTCAATCCAGCGATGATCATGATCTGCTGCAGGCTCGACAGCCGCCCGCGGATATGCGCCGGCGTCACTTCGCTTATATACGCCGGCGACAAAACGCTGGCGGCACCGACAGCCACACCGGCAACAAATCGCGCAAATGCGAGCATTAACGCAGATCCGGCTGCACCCGAAGCCAGCGCACTGACCAGGAAAAGCAACGCCGCCAGCAACATCACATTGCGGCGCCCCATAATGTCGGCGAGACGGCCGGCCATGAAGGCCCCCACCGCACAGCCCGGCAATAGCGCGCTTACGGTCAGGCCAAGTCCGGCCTCGTCAAGTCCAAACGTCGTCTTCAGACCCTCCTGCGTTCCGTTGATCGCACCCGAGTCATAGCCAAACATGAAGCCGCCGATTGTTGCGACTAGAACGATCGCGCTGATAAGTCGCAGATTGATCTGCTCGCTGCCATTTCCCGCCACTGAAACTGCCCTCCCCTTGATTTTTGAAGGTTATGCGGCGCTCGCCAATATGTGGCAAGCAAAAATGTTAGCGCTACCTAAAAATGAACTGTAATGACGAAGCGACGATTGCGGCGTCACTTTCATAAGCAGAGCCGAACAGCATGCCGGACATACGCAGCAACAGCTTTGCTTAGCCGACATTGTGTTGCCGGTTCGAGGCACAGTTGCCAGTTTTGCAAAGCCTTGCCTCGTTCTGGGGTAAAAAGACGCTTGTTGTCGCCGCAAAGCCTCGGGCCCAAGGTCGTCAAACTGCGTGATCGATAGATCGAACGGTGACAAAAAGGCTTCACAGCATTGCATCCATGCAGTTGACTTGGCGAAAACGCGCTCCCAAACTGGCCAATGTTAGCGCTACCGGAAATGTGCTCCGAACACAAGAATTGGGAGAAAGCGATGACTAGGAATAGGTCAAAATTTTGGCGCCGACTGCAACAAGCGCTACCGGGGTTCGCGCTGCTGACCGTGGCGCCAACGACCCAAGCAGCGACAGATAGCTTGCCGGTTGGCCATTGCATCAACATGGGTAATCACCTTGAAGCGCCGAATGAGGGTGACTGGGGACGCAAGATTGCCGATGACGATTTCAAGATCATCGCCAAGGCGGGCTTCGACACGATGAGGCTGCCGGTACGGTGGTCGGCGCACGCCGACAAGACAGCGCCCTACACCATCGATCCAGCTTTTCTGGCGCGGACGAAGCATGTCGTCGGGCTCGCCCGTGCAGCCGGACTGAATGTCATTCTGAACGACCACAACTTCGAAGATCTGTTCAAGGACCCCGGCGCGAACCAGGCGCGGCTGGCAGGTATATGGAAGCAGATTGGCGCTGCGTTTGCCGATCAGGACAATGCGCATCTGTGGTTCGAAATCGAGAACGAGCCGCATGATAAACTGACCAACGCCAACCTTATCGAGACGCTGAGCCCCGCGCTGGCAGCTATCCGTGAAACCAATCCGGATCGCCCCGTGGTGATCGGCGGCGAATTCTGGAGCGGGATCAATTCGCTGGCGACACTGGCGCTTCCATCGGACGCCAACCTGATACCGACGTTCCACTATTACGATCCATTTGCCTTCACGCATCAGGGCGCGACCTGGGCCGATCCCGTGCCGCCGCTGGGGCGCACCTTTGGCAGCGAAGCCGATCGGGCAACGCTCGCGGGCGATGTCGAGAAGGTACGTGCTTATATCGCGCGCACGAGCAAGACCCCGTTCATGGGCGAGTTTGGTGCGCACTCGACCGTCCCGCTTGCGCAGCGCGTCTTGTATCAGGCGACTGTACGCGCCGCGTTCGATGCGGCAGGTATCGCGAGCTGCGCTTGGGCTTATACCAACACTTTTCCGCTATATAACAGCGCGCAGCACAAATGGCTCCCGGGCATGCGCGCAGCGATGGGATTGGCCGAACCCGAAGGAGCCGGAACCGGAGTGCTGAAAACACTCCCGCTTGCAGCAAGGCTTGCCCTTGCACCTGTTGCCACCGCATCTGCTCAAGTCAAACAGCCCACTGCCGAACTCCAAGTGCTTGATGATGCGCTGCCCGGCACGCTTATCAACGATCCCACGCTGCTCGACTGGCCGGTCTTTGGGCCCGATGCCGGGAGCAAGCCGATCAAGGGCTCGGCAGCACCGGGAGGCGGCGCATTGCAGATCAGAGTCCCCAAGAAGGGCGCAACGCTTTACGAGATCGGTGCAAATGCTCCGATCACTGCCGCCATCAAGCCCGGCCAACGGATTACCGTGGCGTTCTATGCGCGCACAGTGAACGCACAGTCCGACGATGGGTGCGGCGTGATTGGCGTGCGCTTCCAGCAGAACACAGCGCCGTATTCCGGCTTTGGTGATACCCGTTTAACAATTGGCAGCGACTGGCAGCTCTATGAGGTGACCGCGCTCTCCGATCGGGCGATCGGCGCGGGTGAAGCGATTGTCGGGTTTCAGCTTTCGGGCGCCAAGCAGGTCATCGAAATAGGCCAGACCATCGTGATCGAAGGGGCCGCCAGCATCATCGCCAAAGGCGGCGCAACGGCGGTTGGCACGCCGGTAATGCTGCCGCAGCTGGAAGGCAAGGGCACGCTGATCAACGACCCTGCCGGCACCGGCTGGCAGTTTTACGGCACGGGGCTGGGCCACGACTCGGTGGCGGCCAAAGGCATGCCTGGTGACAACGCGACTCGCCTGACCGTGCCTGCTGCGGGTGCCAATCCGTTTGATGCGGGGGCCAATGTCCCGATCTCCGAAGCGATCGCGGAGGGCGATATCATGATCGTCGCCGTGCTCGCCCGCACGATCAAGGCAGAAACGCCCGATGGGCTGGGCCGGATAACCGTGCGCGTGCAGCAGAATGCGGCACCCTATCCCGGGTTTGGCCAGAACACGATCTTGATCGGGCCCAATTGGAAACTGGTCCAGATCAAGACGCAGGCCAAAATGGATATCGCCAAAGGCCAGGCCGCGGTCACCTTGCAGCTGGCGGGCGCGCAACAGACCATCGAGATCGGGCGCGTCTATGTGCTTACAGGCGTCGCCCCCTAATGCAGGATGTGGTGACGACGGACAGGCACGGTAAGCGGCATGGCGGGAACGGTGGCATGGAGCGGCGGGATGCTGTTCAAGCTGCTGATCGGCAAGAGTGCCGACCTCTATGGCTACAGCCCGCTGTTCGCAGCCTTGGGCGCGCTCGATGTCATCGGGGCGCTGGTGCTCTGGGCCATGCTACGGGGACGAGAGGGCGTTACCACGCAGTAGGGTGTGCCGGCGATTACCTGCTCAGACGCAAGCTTCTGTTTGGTTCAGGTATCGGCAGGCGGGATTGCCCCGCTGCGCATCACGCACCAGCCCGCCAGAGCGTGCCCGGCACTTGCGGCATCCTCTGTGCTCGCGCCGCGCAGCCGCGCGGCCAGATAGCCGCCGTTGAAGGCATCGCCTGCGCCGCTGGTATCGATCGGGCTTAGGACCTCGGCCGGCGGCAGAATTGCGCCATCGGGCAGACGGCACCCTAGCGGCCCCAGCTTGACGATCGTCTCTGCGCAGCCCAGCCCCGCCCAGTGGTCAGCCACCGCGTCCGCTCCGTCCGCGCCCGAAAGCAGGCTCTCATCTTCAAGCGTCGGCAGGCCGATATCGGCTACGCCGATCGCCGCATCGCGTGCGCCGCAAGCTTCTTCGGCGCTGCTCCACAGCCGCGCCCGGTAGTTGCCGTCGAACGCCACGCGCGCGCCGCGCGCACGGAGGGAGCGCGCAAGCCCGTAAACTCTTTCGCGGTCGCAGGGCGGCAGGATCGCCAACGTGATCAGCGAATAGCAGAGCAGATCGGCGCGTTCGGCACATGCCAGAGCCTCCGCCATTCCCGGCAGGCCAAACATGTCCCGCGCGGCGCTGCTATCGCGCCAATAGGCGAAGCTGCGCTCGCCATGTGCGTCGGTCGATATCGCATAGAGCCCGGTGCTGCGG
>CANEVG010000085.1 GCA_947442095.1 Sphingomonadaceae bacterium | reverse complement strand
GTGCGGGTGAGCGGATCCGCCGCGCCGGCCACTTCGCGCAAGGTGGCGGCAAGGGGCGCGGCGGCGCCGTAGACTTGCGCCTGCGCGCTGCGGGGCAGGCGCGTGACGGCGGTTTCGGGCACAGAGACTTGTGCCTCACGTGCGCCGACGCGGGCGAGGCGCAGGACCGGGGTGCCAGCGGCGACGACCTGGCCTGCATCGGCAAGCACTTCGGCGACCACCCCATCGGCATCGGCGACAAGCGTGGCATAGCCGCGTTCATTGGCCGCATTGGCGGCGGCGGCGCGCGCGGCGGCAAGATTGGCTGCAGCCGCATCGCGCGCGGCGCGGGCACCGTCATAGGCCGAGGATGAGACCGCGCCGGTGGCGACCAGCGGGCGCAGGCGGGCTTCATCCGCCACTGTACGGCCCGCCTCGGCTTCGGCGGCGCGCACGCGGCTTGATGCCGCGGCGGCTGCCAGGCCAAGATCCTCCGAATCGAGGCGAAAGAGCGGCTGGCCGACGCGGACGCGCTCACCGCTGTTCACCAGCCGCGCGGCAATCTTGCCGGGGACGCGGAAGCCAAGTGCGCTTTCTGTGCGGGCGCGGACGGTGCCGGTGTAGGCATCGCCTGTCGCGCTGAAGCTATCTGGCTGGACAACGGCAACCTGCACGAGCGGCGGCGGGGCTTCGGCGGCGGGATCGGCGGAGCAGGCTGCGAGCAGAGCAGTGGCAGTCAGCACTGCCGGAAGGGTCTTCGCACGTTCTGCCATCTGCGCCTCCAACCCCAAGCGGGGTACTGACGACTCTGGTATATGGCAGATTCAAGTTTCCGGAAAGATGAAAAATATCATCCATTTTCACTTTTTATTACGATGGCGCTGAGCAGCAGATCGACCAGGGCATCGGTCTCGGCCTCGATCTGATCGACCCCGAAAGCATCGAGCATCATCGGATGCCACACCTTGCACATGGCGTGGACCATTGCGCTGGCGGTGTGATCAAGCGGAGCCTCGGCGCGGAACAGGCCCTGGCGCTGGCCTTCGGCGACGACATGGCGGATCACGCCGTGGAGCGTGTCCATGAAATCGCGCACCGGCGGCCAGTTGGCGCGCGTTGCGGCAAGGCACAGATCGCTCGCGCGGCCGCTGCGGAACAGCAAATCCCGCGTTTTCAGGCTGATGGCCATGCACAAGTGCCGCATGGTACCGACCGGATCGGTGGCTGCCTTGCGCGCTTCCAGCCAAGCTGCATCCTCGATCACGCTGAGCGCGCGGCGGGTGACTGCCTCGTCGATCGCCTGGCGGTTGACGAATGTGCGATAGAGATTGGCGGGTGACATCGACAGCGCGCGCGCCACATCGGTCACTGTCACCTTCTCGAACCCCAGCGCTTCATAAAGCTGTTCCGCCGCGTCGAGAATCTCGTCGCGCCGATCCACCGCAGGCCGGCCCGCCTTTCGCTTCTCGCCATGCGCAAGGGGGCGCTTCTCAGCCTGTGCGGGCTCCGATCCAACCATGACGGGGTTGCTTTTCATGAAAAAGGAGATATTCCTTCATTATTCATAGGTCAAGGACGACTTCGATGCGCCTGATGCTGCAACCAATTCTATCCGGTGTCGCAGCGACGCTGTCTGTTGTAGCCAACGCGCCATCGGCGCATGCCGCACCGCCTGCCTTACCCGCTGCGCCAGTGCTTGCGCAAACATTTCGCAATGCGCCATCAGGCGCAGGCGCTGCGCTCGCCGACGGATGGTGGCGCAGCTTCGGCGATCCGGTGCTGGACCGCCTGGTCGAAACTGCTCTGGCTGACAACTTCGCCATCGAGATTGCGGCCGCCCGGCTTGAACAGGCAGCCGCGGGCGTCAAGGCCGCGAATGGCGCGCTGCTGCCCGCGGCCAATCTTGGTGGTTCGGCGGCTGTCCAGCAGCTTTCGATCGAAGATGTGCAGGGGCGTGCCTTTTCGCGCTTTCCCGGCTTCCAGCGCACCGTGGAGCAATATGGCCTGAACGGCGCGGCATCGTGGGAGATCGATCTGTTTGGCCGCCTTTCCGCTGGTGCCCGTGCGGCGCGGGCCGAGGCGGGCGTGGCGGAAGCGGGCGTGGCGGGCGCCCGGCTGACGGTCGCAGCGGAAGTGGTGAACAGCTATGTGGCGGTGCGGACGCTGCAGGGGCGTCTGGCTGCGGCGCAAGGCCGGTTGCAAGCGCTGGAGGGGATAGACCGGCTGGTGCGCCAGCGCACGGCACGCGGCGTGGCGGCAACGTTCGAGGCTGATCTCAGCGGCGCGCAGTGGGCCGGGGCCGCGTCGGCCGTTCCTGCACTTCAGGCGGGCCTGGAGGCCGAGCTCAACCGGCTCGATGTACTGCTCGGCCGCGCGCCCGGTGCTGCGGCAGCGGAACTGGGTGCAGGCCCCATTCCGCGCCCGATCACCCCGGCTTTGGTCGATGGCCCGGCCAGCCTGCTGGCGCGGCGACCCGATGTCGTGGCGGCGGAGCGGCTGGTTGCAGCGAGCGATGCGCGCGTGGCCGCGGCGATTGCCGCGCGCTATCCCCGCCTGACGATTTCTGGCTTTGCGGGGTTGCTTGCCACCGGGATGAGCAATCTGCTGACCGGCGGCGCGCTGCAGACCGGCGCGAGTGCGGGCGTGACTGCACCGCTGTTTGCCGGTGGGCGGCTGCGCGCGCAGCAAAGCGCATCGGAGGCGCAACTGCGCGAGGCAGTGGCGAACTGGCGGCAGACCGCGCTGGGAGCAGTAGCGGAGGCGGAAAGTGCGCTCAGGGCCTTGGCCGAGCGCTCCGCGCAGGCCGATGCGCTCGGCTCGGCAGCTGGTCAGTTGGCGGCAGCGCAGGACCGAACGCAGGGTGCATATAAGGCGGGTGCCGTCAGCTTGATTGATGCGCTTGCGGTGGAGCGCCAGCGACTGGATGCCGAAGATCAGGCGCTGGTCGCGCGCGCCGGGGCGGCGCAGGCCGCCGTCGCGGCGTTTCGCGCGCTGGGCGGCGGCTGGCAGGCCGATGCACCGCAGTTGGCTGCAGGTGCGGCGCCTACGGGGGTGTCCCGCTGAGGGGCGGATTCACCCTTGCAATCAGGCCGCGCGCCCGTTTCGGACGCAAAAAGCAGTGTTGCTTACGGTAACGATCCCTTAACCATAATTCATGGTAACAACGCTGCGCCGTGCCCCTGTCATTGTTGGATTGCTGCTGACGCTGCTGGGCTGCAGCATGTTTGCGCGCGCCTCCTATGATGACAGGTCGGCGACCGGGCTGCTGGCTCCCGTGCCGCCTGATGACTTGCCTGCATTGGCATCCGCGCCTTCGTCCGGATCCGTGCGCGCCGCTGAGGCTGGGGCGGCCCAATGCGGCCCCGATCCTGCGCAGGACCAAGGCCCGCCGCCGCCGACACCGTCCAGCGCCTTGCAGCAAGGCGTGCTGATTGTCGTCAGCCTCGCCTCGCAGAAGCTTTATGTGTTCAAGGACGGGGCCGAGTGGGGTGAAACCACCGTCTCCACTGGCCGCGCGCGCCATGGCACGCCGGCAGGCACGTTCACGATCCTGCAGAAGCGGGTGAAGCACCGTTCGAACATCTACAGCGGCGCACCTATGCCCTATATGCAGCGGCTGACCTGGGGCGGCATCGCGCTCCATGCCGGGCATGTGATAGGCCGTCCCGCATCGCACGGCTGCATCCGCCTGCCTTGGGATTTTGCGCGCCAGCTGTACGCGCTGACCAATCCGGAGACGACTTCGGTGTTGATCGTGAAACAGCCGCTGGACTATGCCGACGACGCGCGCAGCGTTGTCAGCGGCACGCCCTGGCAAGCCCCGCCAGCGCACGAGGCTGCCATTCCGCCCAAGGGCTCTTCAGCCGCGCTGCCGATGAGGGGCGCGCCTAACGGGCCTTCAGGACCCCAGACTTCAGGCGGCATGGTCCAGACAATCCAGCTCGCCGCAGCGGCAAACCCGCAAGGCGCGGACGACCTGTGGCAGGAGCTGGCCTGGAGCCAGCCGGAACTGCAGGCGCTGAGCCCGGCGATCATTCCCGCCACGGTTCGCGCGGTTCAGGTCTTCCGGCTGCGCGCATCGGGCCCTGAGGCGCATGCGATCTGCAGCCGGCTGGTGGCCCGCGGGGTTGCCTGCGTGAAAGTGACCAGCTGATCTTGCGCGGCTGGTTCAATCCGGCCGGCTACCCAGCCTTGCAGCTGCCTGATCGGCCAAGGTGGTCGCCAGCGCCGCATCAATGCCCATCCCCGTGAGCCCCAGCGTGATCATCTCGCGTACCCGGAGGCGGGCGTTGGCGGCATCCGGCCGCCGCTCGACGAGATTGACCATCAGGATTTGGCAAAGGCCCAGCCAGTAGAGCACGCCGCTGGTGCGGGCTTCAGGGCGCAGCAGGCCCGCCGCGCAGGCCGCATCGATATCCTCGACCAGCCCTCTGTTAAGCGGATGCGCGCGCGCGGTTGATGTGCCGTGGCTGCGCAGCAGCACAGCGGTGCGCTTGGGATCGGTGAGCGCGAACGCCGCGCCGACACGCATGCCCCCGGCGATGCGCGCGACCGGATCCGCGACCCCGGCATTGGCGCGGGTCACCTGATCTTCAAGCTGCAGCCTCACGTCTGAAGCGATGGCCTCGGCGAAGGCCTGCTTGTCGGTGAAGTGGTTGAAGAAGCTGCCCTTGGCGACACCGGCCCGGGTCACGACCTCGTCGATCGGGATGGCATCGATGGGCTTAGCCGCGAGCAGATCGAATCCCGCCGCTATCAAGGCGGCGCGGGTGCGCGCAGCGCGCGGAGAAAGGCCTGGGGGGGAGAGGTCAGGGCGAGAGGTCATGGTTTTCCATACTTGACCATTTGGTCAAGTGCAAGCTATATGACCAAATAGTCAAGAGCGAATCGGAGTGATGGACCGTGCCGGTGATCAAGGTCGAGGACATTGCGCACGTGCGCTTCGCCGCGCCCGATCTGGCTGTGATGCGCCCGTTTCTTGCCGATTTCGGGCTCAGCCCTTTCGGCGCAGGCGGGCGGCTTTACGGCAGGGGCAGCGACGGGCGGCCGTTTCTGCATGTGACTGAGCCCGGCGAAGCGCGGTTTCTCGCGGTAGGGCTGCGGGCCGAGACGTTGGAGGATCTGGAGCGGCTCGCGGCGCATGAGAGTGTACCGGTCGAGCACCTTGACGAGCCCGGCGGCGGCAAGGTGGTGCGTCTGGTCGATCCCGATGGCTACGGCGTCGAAGTGGTGGCGGGGCAGAACTGCCAGCCCTCCGCCAGCCCGCCGACCGACCCGCCGCGCAACACGGCTGCCACCAAGCCCCGCGTTCGCGAGACAGTGCGTCTGGAGCCCGCACCCGCGCATGTGCGGCGCATCGGCCATGCGGTGCTGAAGGTGCGCGATTTCCGGGCGTCGGAGGCCTGGTATAAGGCGCGTTTCGGGTTTCTGACTTCGGACGAGGTCGAGGCGGCGGAGGGTGTGCCGCTCGGCGCATTCATGCGCTGCGACCGGGGGGACAAGCCGGCAGACCACCACACGCTGTTTCTGGCGCAGCTGCCCGGCCCGCTCGGCCTGCTCCACGCCGCGTTCGAGGTGGCCAATCTCGATGATCTGATGCTTGGCCACCAGCATCTGAAGGCGAAGAAGCGCGAGGCGGCATGGGGTGTGGGCCGCCACATCATGGGCAGCCAGATCTTTGATTACTGGAAGGACCCGTTCGGCAACGAGCTGGAACACTGGACCGACGGCGACCTGTTCACCGCTGCCGACCCGCCGCAGAAGCAAACGATGCAGGCGCTGCTTGCGGTGCAATGGGGCAGCCCTCATCCGATGTTTGCGGGCCGCATGCCGCCCCCTGCGGGCCTCCTCGCGTTCGTGATCGCGCTCCAACTCAGGATCAGACGGCTCTTCCGCCGCAAAACCGAAGGAACCTCCGCATGAAGCTTGCGACGTATACTCTGGATGGCCGGACCAGCACCGGGATCGTGGTGGACGACCGCCTCATCGATACCGGTGTGCCCGGCACGATGATCGACCTGATCCGCGACTGGGAGGCGCTGCAGCCGGCGCTGGAAGCGAAGGTGGAGACAGGCGGCGGTGTGCCGCTCGCTTCGGTGCGGCTGGAGGCGCCGGTTCAGCGCCCCGGCAAGATCTGGGCGATAGGGCTCAACTACGCCGACCATATCGCCGAATCGAACATGGCGACGCCCGAGCGGCAAGTGTGGTTCACCAAGGCGCAGACCAGCGTCAACGCGCCCTTTGCCGATGTCGTGATCGCCAAAGGCACGATGACCGCAGACTATGAGGTCGAGCTTGTCGCGGTGATCGGCAAGGGCGGGAAGCATATTGGCGCGGCGGATGCGCCGGGTGCGATCTTCGGTTACTGCGTGGGCAATGATGTGACCGAGCGGATGTGGCAGCATGCCTCGCCGCAGTGGTCGCTGGGCAAGAGCTTTGACACCCACGCGCCGATGGGCCCGTGGATCGTGACCGCCGACGAAGTGGGTGATCCGCACGCGCTGGGCTTGCGCTGCCTGGTGAACGGCGAGGTGCGGCAGAACTCGAACACCGCGAACCTCGTGTTCGATATCTGGCAGCAGGTCGAGCATCTCTCGGTGGGTATGACGCTGGAGCCGGGCGACTGCCTGTTCACCGGCACACCCGGCGGCGTCGGCGCGGCGATGGACCCGCGCCAGTTCCTGAAAGCCGGAGATGTGGTGCGCTGCGAGGTCGACGGGCTTGGGTCGATCGAGACCGTGATGGTCGCAGAAGGGTGATCCGGTGCGCATCCTCATAATCGGAGCGACCGGCAACAGCGGGCTGGCGCTGACCAGAGCTGCGCTGGCGTCCGGTCTGGATGTTACCGCCTATGTGCGCAGCGCGGGGAAACTGCAGGCCTTGCTGGGACAAGACCAGACGCCGGGCCTGACGATCCGCACCGGCACGCTGGCTGATCGCGCCGCCTTGGCCAGCGCGATGGCGGGGCAGGACGCGGTCATCAACGCGGCGGGGAATGCCACGATCGATCCCGACTTCGTGCCAATGGTTCACTCGGTGATCGGGCTTGCCGAAGATGCGCTTGGTGTGGGCGGGCGGCTCTGGCTGTTCGGCGGCGCGGCGGTGCTTGATGTACCGGGATTTGGCGTGCGGGCTGCCGATCTGCCGGTGATCCCGAAGGTCTACAAGCAGCATGTCCATACTCTGGCGCGCGTTTCGACAACTGCGTTGGACTGGTCGATGCTTTGCCCCGGGCCGATGGTCTCCGCGCCATCCGGCAGGCCGGGTAAGGGGCTCAGGGTCAGCGCCGACCATTGGCCAGTGGAGGGGCCGAAACCAGGCGGATTGTTGCGGACGCTGCGCATCCTGAAGGCCTTCCAGCAGCGCATGCCCGAGATGATCGTGACTTACGAGGACGCAGCCCGTGTGATCCTTGACAACCTTGTGCTGGACGGACCCTTCTCGCGCAAACGCGTTGGCCTTGCGCTGCCGCCGGGACAAAGCGGCGCAAAACCGGGGGGCTTTTGATCGTGCTGCAGGATGCGGACCTTACCTGCGATGTGCTGATTGCGGGCGGCGGACCGACCGGCGTCACCCTCGCGATCCTGCTGGCGCGGCGCGGGGTGAACGTGATCGTTGCGGAGAAGGAGGCGGCGATCCATCCGCTGCCGCGTGCGGCGCATATCGATCACGAAGGCATGCGCATCCTGCAGGAGGCAGGCGCAGCGGAGGCGGTACTCGCCACCAGCCGGCGTGCGAAGCGCTATGAATTCCGCAATGCGCGCGGGCAGGTGCTGATGTGCCTCGAGGGGTCGGACCAGCTCGGCGCCGGCGGTTGGCCAATTGCGAACATGATCCACCAGCCCTCGGTCGAGGCGGCGCTGCGCTGGTCGCTTGGCTTGCAGAGCGATGCGGTGCTCCATGGCCAGTGGGAGGTGGGCGCGTTCGAGGAAGACGCGGGCGGTGTGACCGCCGAGATTGCAACACCTGAAGGCACCCGCACGGTGCGTGCGCGCTACCTCGTCGGCGCAGACGGCGCGCGTTCGCCGGTGCGCAAGGCGGTGGGGGTGACCTTCGACGACCTCGGCTTCGAGGAACCGTGGCTGGTGGTTGATGTGCTGGTCGATGATCCGTCGCGGCTGCCGGATGGCAACCTGCAGATCTGCAACCCTGCGCGCCCCACTACGTGCGTGCTGATGGGCGAGGGGCGGCACCGCTGGGAGTTCATGATCCTGCCGGGAGAAACGCCGGAGCAGGTTTGCGAGGATGCCTTTATCGCAAAGCTGCTCGAGCCTTGGAACGTGCATGGTGCGGTGCGACTGGAGCGAAAGGCGGTCTACACCTTCCGAGCGCGCATCGCGAGCGAGTGGCGCAAGGGCCGCGTGCTGCTGGCGGGCGATGCCGCGCACCAGACACCGCCGTTTGCAGGGCAAGGCCTTTGCTCGGGCCTGCGCGACGGTGCGAACCTCGCATGGAAGCTGGCGGCGGTTGTGAAGGATGAGGCGCCCGAGGCATTGCTCGATAGCTATCAGACTGAGCGCGCTCCGCATCTGCGTGCGACGATCGAAATGGCGATCATGATGGGCCGCATGGTCTGCACCACCAGCCGATGGTCCGCGTTCGTGCGCGATGCGAAGATCCGCCTCGCCCGCGCGCTGGGCAAGCTGCCCTCGCGCGCGCCAGAATATCCGCCCATTGGCGCCGGAGCGATCCTGGCCAGTAGCAAGGGGGCGGGCCACTATTTCCCGCAAGTGGTGGCGAGCGGTGACCTGCGACTTGATGAGCGACTGGGAGTGGGTGCCAATCTGATCACGCGCAGCGATCTCGGGGAACCCGCTCTTGCGCCCTTCGCCGCAGTGCTGGCTGCCTGGCTTGATGTGCACGGCGCACCGGCTGTGCTGGTGCGCCCGGATCGGCATGTGTTCGGAACCGGAGAGCCGGGCCGATTGCGCGCGGCATGGCTTGCGGCGACCGGAAGCGCCTTGCGCTAGGGTTCTGACGCTAGGCTGCTGCTCTTCGTGTGCCGGTCATGGCGCTGATGGCAGCGGCCGGAACCGGTTTGCTTATAAGATAGCCCTGCGCCATATCGCACCCGACGGACTTGAGGAATTCAAGGCACTCTGTGTCTTCCACGCCTTCGGCCACCACTTTCAGCCCAAGCTCGTGCGCCAGATCGATGGTCGAGCGCACGAGGGTACCGTCACCGCGATTTTGATGCGCAAACTGCACAAAGCTGCGGTCGATCTTGAGTTCGCTCAGCGGCAATTGCTTGAGGTAGCTGAGCGAGGTCTGCCCGGTACCGTAATCGTCCATCGATATGGCTATCCCCATATCCCTGAACGAGCGCAGGGCGGCCACGGCCACATCCGGATCATGCATGGCGGCGGATTCGGTGACTTCCAGCGTCAAACACTGCGGATTTATGCCGCTTTCGGCGATCAGGGTCTGCAACCGGCCAAGGAATGGGGGCTCGCAGAGCAGCTTTGCCGAGATGTTGACGGCGCAGGTCAGCTTGTGGTTTTCGGCGTGCCATTGCTGCAGATCGCCAAGCGCCAGCGACATGACATGCAAGGTCAGCCCGCCGATCCGGTCGTTGCGTTCGGCCAGCGGGATGAAGAGATCCGGGCGCAGGAAGCCGCGCACCGGATGCTGCCAGCGCACCAGCGCCTCGACACTGACAATCTGGTTGGTGGCGAGGTCCAACTTGGGTTGATACAGCACAAAGATCTCACCCTTCTCAACCGCCTCGTCAAGTTCACCCAGCAGCGACAGTTCAAGATCGACCGTGTCTGCATCGGCAGCGCCATATTCGCGCCATGTCGCGCCGTCGCCAATCGCGTGTGCGGCTGCCA
Organism: Sphingomonadaceae bacterium; assembly: GCA_947442095.1. Taxonomy (GTDB): domain Bacteria; phylum Pseudomonadota; class Alphaproteobacteria; order Sphingomonadales; family Sphingomonadaceae; genus Novosphingobium. The sequence goes on along the minus strand of CANEVG010000085.1, from coordinate 1,155 downwards.
GCATGGCGTTATCGATCACGTGGTAGGCGGCGCTTTTGTCGCCCTCGGCCGCAAACCCCATCCCAAGGGTGACATCGACCCGCTTGCCCGCCACTTCGACAGGAGACAGCATGAATGTGCGCAAGGTGGCGATCTGGCGGTCTAGGTCGTCACGATCGCGCAGTCGCCACGCGAGAATGCGGTCGTCCAGCCGGTAGATCGTGCAGTCGCTGACCACGGTTGCAATGCGGTCGTGCACCCGCTGCACCAGTGCGGCCATGGACTGCCCGCCAAGACCGGACGCGATTTTCTCGTAGTTGCCGATTGCGGCGACCATCAATCCGGGAGTGGCGTATGTCTGCAAGGCCTCTTCCAGCGCGAGCCTGTTGGGCAGGCCGGTCTGCGCATCGTGGCGGCGGTTTCTGCGCGCGGTGTAAAGCAGGCGCATGGCCGCTGCCACTGCGCCCAGCAGCAACCAGCCGGCCAGTGCGGGAGCGACGAGGAAAGACCGGTTCCAGAACGCGTCGAGTAGCGTTGCAACGCCCAGGAGCGCCGCGGGGAAGCTCGCCCAGCCAGCCGCGAGCTGAAACCACGACCGTGCGAACAGCAGAGCGGCGCCGGCCATGAGCATCAGCAGCAGTGGCAGTTGCCAGCCGCCCTCGTGCGGGACGCCGCGCATCAGCGTTTCGCCGGCCAAGGCCTGAATGACCACGCCCGGCAACACGCCCCAACGCGGCACGGCGTACCGGTCACCCAGTTCGACGGCGGTTGCACCGATGACAACATGCTTGCCCCGGACCGCATGCGCGTCAAAGCGCCCCGCCGCAATATCGATGAAGCTGTGGCGCGGGATCGTTGCCGGATCGATGGCGAAATCAATGGGAAAATCGCTCTCAACCGCGCCGTCCACGCCCGCGACCATGGCAGCGAGCGATGGTCTGGCGACGTTCGCCGTGACAACGCCCAGCGGCATCCGGCGGACCGTGCCGTCGCTTTCTGGCATCACCGAGACGGCAGCCATGGCTGCGTTTTCGCGCAAGACTGGGATCGGGAGGGCTTCCGCCAGGTCGTCCCTGCCGCCGCCCGCCGCCTGCACGAACGTAGCCAGGGTGACCGTTCCGCCTGCTTTGTGGATAGCCTGTCCTAAGGCGGCATCCTCGCCGGGTGATGAACTGG
>CANEVG010000084.1 GCA_947442095.1 Sphingomonadaceae bacterium | reverse complement strand
GCGGACAAGGGCCTTGCGGCGGACGGGCTGCGCGGGGTGATCGGCCTCGCCGGACCTTATGATTTCTATCCCTTCGACACCGCAAGCACGATCCGCACTTTCGGCAAGGCAGCCGATCCGGAAGAGACCCAGCCTGTCGTCCATGCCCGCGGCGATGGGCCGCCGCTGCTGCTGGTCCATGGCACGGCCGACACCCGGGTACGCCCTCGCAACGCGGTCGCATTGGCGCGCACGATGACCCGTGCTGGCGCGCCAACCCAGGCCGTACTGCTGCAGGAGGTTACGCACGAGGGCATCATCATGATGATTGCCAGGCCCTTCAACCGCGATTCGCGCGTGCTTGATGCGGTTCGGCCATTCCTCGCCAAAGTCACCGCTTCACCGCCAGTTCAGGCGCCGGGCGGATAAGCTGGCGTCACCGTGACACTGAAACTTCCCTTGCGCCAGCTTGGCCGAAACCTGCGCTGCACCATCGCGGCGGTGCTGGCGCTGGCGCTTTCAACAACCCCCGCTGCCGCCCAATCGGTGCTGCGCGACGCCGAAACCGAGGCGCTGCTGCGTGATATGGCCGCACCGATTGTCGCGGCCGCCGGATTCGATCCCAAAGCGATCGATCTCGTGCTCCTCAACGATGGGTCGATCAACGCGTTCGTGGCGGGCGGCCAGGCGGTCTATTTCCACTCCGGCCTGATCAATGCGGCAGACAGCGTGCAGGAAGTGCAAGGCGTGTTTGCACACGAACTTGGACACATCACCGGCGGCCATGTGATCCGGGGCGATGAGGGCGGCAAGCCCGCCACCGGCATCACGCTGCTCAGCCTGCTGCTGGGCGCGGCCGCCGCAGCAGCCGGCTCTGCCGAGGCGGGCATGGGGATCTTCATGGCCGGCCAGCAGGCTGCGCTTGGCAAGTATCTCGCCTTCAGCCGCGCGCAGGAATCCTCTGCCGATGCGGCAAGCGTGGAGTTTCTCACAAAGGCCGGAATTTCGGGCAGGGGCTCGATCAATTTCTTCAAGAAGCTGCAATCGCAGGAATTCCGCTATGGCTACAAACGCAATGCCGATGCGGAATTCTACAGCACCCACCCGATGACCAGCGACCGCCTGACCACGCTGCAGGATTCCTTTGAGCAGGACCCGGCGTGGAACAAGCCGGTCGATCCAGACCTGCAGGCCCGGTTCCTTCGGGTGAAAGCCAAGCTACTCGGCTATCTGGCCGAACCGGCCGCCACGCTCGCCGCTTATCCCGATTGGATGACCGATGCGCCGGCGCGCTATGCTAGGGCCTATGCCTTCCACAAGGAGGCGCTGATGGACAAAGCCCTGGCCGAAACCGACGCGCTGCTCAAGATGGACCCGAACGATCCCTATGCGCTCGAAATCCGAGGACAAGTGCTGCTCGAATCCGGCAAACCGAACGAAGCATTGGCGCCGCTGCGCCGTGCAGTCGAACTCACCCAGAACGCGCCGCTGATTGCCACCACGCTGGGCCACGCGCTGCTGGCCACGGAAGACAAGGCCAACTTTGCCGAAGCCGCGCGCGTTCTGAAAACCGCCGTTGCGCGGGATAGGGACAATCCTTTCGCGTGGTATCAACTCGGCGTGGTCTATGAAGCGCAGGGCGACACGCCCCGCGCGCGCCTCGCCAGCGCCGAACAGCAATTGGGCCAGCTGCAGCTGCCGGAAGCCTTGCGCAACGCCGAAGCGGCTGAAACCGCGCTGCCCAAAGGCTCGCCCGATTGGCTGCGCGCGCAAGATGTCGCGATGTCGGCCCGCGCGATGATTGAGCGCGCGCGCAAGTCGCGCTAGCGTTTGGGTCTACGGCACCAGCCCTCTCCCCCGCCCCCCTATTTGAGAGTGGTCCACCCACGAGAGTACCACGAATGGGTGGCCCAAGTTTGACCAAGGGGGCTGGGGAGAGGGCTGGTACCGCCTCAGCCTAAAGGATTTCTCGATGCGCTTTCGTCCCTTTCTGCTGCTCGCGTTGGTCATCGCCGGGTTCGGCGCTGCTGGCGGCTGGTGGGCCATGCAATCGCGCAGCCGCGAAGGCACAAGCGAGGCCGAGGCCGCCAGCGCAAAGGATGCCGGCCGTCTTGCAAGGCAGCTCGCCGAGGCGGGCATCGATGAGCGCCAGCGCACCGCGTTCGAGGCGCTCGTGCGCACCTACATTCTCGAGCACCCCGAAGTGCTGCCCGAAGCGATGGAAAAGCTGCAGGCGCGTGAAGCATCGGCCCGGCTGACCCCGCTGCGCGGCGCGGTCGAAACGCCGTTCCCCGGCGCGGTGCTGGGCAATCCGGCCGGCAAGATCACGCTGGTGGAATTCACCGATTTTGCCTGCACCTATTGCCGTAGCAGTGTGGCCGACGTCGAATCTCTTATCGCCGCCAATCCCGATCTGCGCGTGGTGGTGCGCGAACTGCCGATCATATCGCCAGAAAGCGAGCCCGCCGCGCGCATGGGCCTCGCTGCTGCGGCGCAGGGCAGGTATGCCGCATTCCACAAGGCGATGTTCAGCGGCGAACGGCCCAGCGCCGCCAGCATCGCCGCCGCCGCCAGCGCCGCCGGGATAGACAGCGCAGCCGCCAATGCCTTCACGCGAGCGCCCGGCGTGGCCAAGGAACTAGAGCGCAACCTTGGCCTCGCCCGGCAGCTTGGCATTTCCGGCACCCCGGCATGGAGCGTGGGCGGGCAGCTGATATCCGGCGCGGTCGGGCGCGAGACACTCCAGCAGGCGATCAACGACGCCCGGAAGGGTTGACGCACGCAGCGGCCGGTCTGGCCCTGGTCCTCGCCGTCCCGGCTGCGGCACAGCCGGTCGATAATCTGCAGCGCGGGGATGCGCTCGTGCAAGCGATCGGCTGGCGGCTGAGCCACGCCAATTCGCGCTTCTGCCCGCGCGCCGCGGCGGGCATCGGCCTGCTGCTGGGCGATGTGCAGACCTATCAGGACCCCGCCGCCGCGCGTGTCGCCTCTAGCCTTTCCGGCGATATTGCCATGGCCGGTATGGGCCGCCAAGGGACCTCCGCATGTGCGGGGCTCGATGCCAAGATGGTGGTGATGGCTGTCGCGGGCAAACCGATCGGCCCGCCCCCTCGCCAGGGCAACTGGGACCGGAGCTAAGCGCTGCAAACGGGGCCCGAGGAGGCCGTGGCCGTCACCGGCGCGTTCAAGCTTGTGCTGGCAGACGGGGCGTACCATGACCATCACGGGCGTCCCCTCCTGCGCCGTTCAGTTCATTCTTGATGACGGAAATGGCAATGCCGGGGCCACTGGGTGCAAGTGCGTATTGGGTGAAAGGCGCTGGCGCTGGTCGGCGGCGACGAGGCCATGATCGCGGCGCTCTTGGCGCACGCATTGGCCCATGCAGCGCTCGACCACGAAACCGGGCTCGGGCCGGGCCGCCCCGCCACGGCCAGCGTGCGCCGAACCGAACGAGAGGCGGACCGGCTTTCGGAATGGCTGCTCGCCAATCTGGGCTATGACCCTGAAGCCGCGCTTCCCATGATCAGGCGAGTCCGCCCGGGCGGGCTGCTGGTTGTCGCTTCCCCGGCCACCGCTCGAGCCGCACCCCCGCGCGAGAAATGACCGCCGAGATCACCATACTCCGCGCTGCGCCCGCTCCAGATTGGGCGGAGCGCTTCCGCAGAGTGCCTTAAGCCGGAACCGAGTACTTGGCTCCGGTGGCTTCCATGGCTTTCAGCGCCATGTCGTTGCGCGGCCGCGCCATCACGCGGCGCAGCATCGGCTCGAAGAACGAGAGCGGCAGCGTGTCGTAATCTGGGTCGAAGGCGGCCTGATCATACTTCTCGCAAAACTCGGCGCAGGCCTCGAAGTAAGGATTGTCGCGGTGCTTTTCGCGCACATTGCGGTCAATGCCGAGGTAGTGGAAATAGTAATAGCCTTGGAACGCGCCGTGGTTTTTGCAAATCCAGTGCTCTTCCTCGCTCACGAAGGGGTGGAGGATCGCGGCGGCGATGTCCGGGTGGTTGAACGTGCCCAGCGTATCGCCAATATCGTGCAGCAGCGCCATGACGACATAGCTTTCGCCCCGCCCGTCACGGTGCGCGCGGGTTGCGGTCTGCAGGCTGTGCGTCAGCCGGTCGATGGGAAAGCCGCCAAAATCGCCGTTGAGCAGATTGAGGTGCGCCATGACCCGGTCGGGCAGGCCGCTCGCGAAGCCGACATAGTCGTGCGCAATTAGCGACCAGTCTTCCTGTGTGCCCTCGGTCATGGACCGGAACTGGGCCTTTTCACCCGATTCGCCGTGATGTTCCATCGTTTATCTCCCGTTTTGGCAAGGCTAGCGCATTTGCGCCCCGCTGCAAGTGACCTGCATTTAGGCTGTCGAGGTGGCGCTGGTCGTCACAACGCGTTACAAACCGGCCATGGCAATGAACCTGCCGCTGCGCCCGACGCCGTTTTTCGGCAACAAGAACCGCGCTTTCTGGCGCTTGCAACTGCTCGGCTGGGGCGGCGCAATGCTACTGCGCGCGTTGTCCAGCCTCGCCAATGCGCAGCCCGTTTCGTTCCTCATCATCGTGCTGATCGCCTCGATCACCGGCTTCTCGATCTCGCTTACCCTTTCGGTGATTTATCGTGCGCTGATCAATCGCCAGCCGCTGATCACTTGGGGAGTAACGGCGCTGGTGCTATCAATCGCGGTAGGGCTCTATGCATTCGTTGATGCATGGGTGATCAGCCTTTACCGCGCAGACAGCGATTCCGGCTTCGCCCAGCTGTTCTTGGGCGTGTTCTATCTCGATCTTACGCTACTCGGCGCATGGTCCGCGCTCTATTATGCGATCAACTTCTATGTGCAGGTGGAAGAGCAGAACGATCAGCTGATCCGGTTGGAAGCGCAGGCCACCTCGGCCCAGCTGGCCATGCTGCGCTATCAGCTCAATCCGCACTTCCTGTTCAACACGCTGAACTCGATCTCCACGCTCGTGCTGCTCAAGCAGACCGAGCCGGCCAATGCCATGCTCAGCCGTCTGTCCGCGTTCCTGCGCTACACCCTGATCAACGAGCCAACCGGGCGCGTGACGGTGGCGCAGGAGGTGGAGACGCTGAAGCTCTATCTCGATATCGAGCGGATGCGCTTCGAGGATCGCCTCGCGACCGAATTCCGCATCGATGACGAGACGCGCGATGCGCTGATGCCGTCGCTACTGCTCCAGCCCTTGGTCGAAAATGCGATAAAATATGCCGTCAGCCCGCTGGAAGATGGCGCGCAGATCATCATTTCGGCGCAACTCATCGGGCCGGTGCTGCGTGTCAGCGTGTCCGACACCGGCCCGGGGTTGCAACCGGGCACCGACCCTTCGACATTGTTTGGCGTAAGCAGCACGACTTCGGATTCAACACGGGTCGGGCTAGCCAATATCCGTGACCGCCTCGCCCAGGCTTATGGTGAGAACCAGCGGTTCGAGATTGGCGAACGCCCGGGTGGAGGCTTCTTAGTGGTGCTCGAGCTGCCGTACGAGGCACGCGAGGCGCAGCCGCGCGCGCTGCAGGCAGCACAATAATGGTCCGCCCGGTACCTATCCGAATCAAACCCGACGCCCCCAAGCAAAGGTAGTCCATGACCATTCGCACGATCCTCGTCGACGACGAGAAGCTCGCCATCCAGGGCCTCCAGCTACGGCTCGAGGCGCATCCCGACGTCGAGGTTATCGAAACCTGCTCCAACGGGCGCGAGGCGATCCGCAAGATCAAGACCGAGAAGCCAGATCTGGTGTTCCTCGACATCCAGATGCCGGGGTTTGACGGGTTCAGCGTGGTCAAGGGCGTGATGGAGATTGAGCCGCCGCTGTTCGTATTCGTCACCGCCTATTCCGAACACGCCGTGAAAGCGTTCGAGGCCAATGCGGTCGATTATTTGCTCAAGCCCGTGGAACCCGAGCGCCTTGCCGATGCGCTCGACCGGGCACGCACGCGGCTTGCCGAAAAGCGCGGGCTGGAAGAAGTCGAAAAGCTCAAGACCGTGCTCAACGAAGTAGCGCCCGAGGCAATGGACGCGATGCCAGACGACAGCGAGCCCGCCATCGGCCGGTTCGAGAAGCTCATCAACATCAAGGACCGCGGCCAGATTTTCCGCGTCGATGTTGATACGATCGAGCGGATCGAAGCGGCGGGCGACTACATGTGCATCTACACCGGCGACAATTCGCTAATCCTGCGCGAAACGATGAAGGACCTTGAGCGCCGGCTTGATCCCCGCGTGTTCCAGCGGGTCCACCGCTCGAAGATCGTCAACCTCGACCGCGTCCGCCAGGTCAAGCCCCACACCAACGGCGAATGCTTTCTCGTGCTCGACAGCGGCTCTGAAGTGAAAGTCTCGCGCTCCTACCGCGATGTGGTGGCGCGCTTCGTGCACTGATGGCTCGGGATTGCGCCGCAGGCTCTTGATCAGGTTTCCCGCAGAGACGCAGAGGAGAAAGAGATCGCAGAGATGAGGTGCGGCATCTCTGCCATCTTCCGGCTTCCACCGTGTCTCTGCGAGAAACCGGTTTTGGTCACCTCCTGTGCGATCTCTCGACACGTTGTTCGCGCATGAGTAAGCCCGTAGCATGATTGCTTTTACCATACCCGGCTTTGACCTGGACGCTTTTGTTAACGCCACGCTGGCCGAGGATCTCGGCGAAGGCCTCCCTGGCGGTGGGCATGACGTGACCTGCGAAAGCGTGATTCCGGCAGACGCGCGCTTTGCCGGGGTCATGGACAGCCGTGATGCCATCAGTGTTTGTGGCCTCCCCATCGCCGCCGCATTCTTCCGTGCGCTCGATCCAGCGATGGAGATCGAAATCCTTTTAGCGGAAGGCGCGCAGGTCATTCCCGGCACCGCGCTGATGCGCCTCACCGGCAATGCCCGCGCCATGCTGACCGCCGAACGCAGCGCGCTTAACACCGTGCAGCACCTCTCTGGCGTGGCGACGCTCACCCGCAGCTATGTCGATGCTATGGGCGAGACGCGCGCCAGGCTGCTCGACACGCGCAAAACCATTCCCGGCCTGCGCCACCTCGAGAAATACGCGGTGCGCACGGGCGGCGGGCACAACCACCGCATGGGGCTGTGGGACGCCGCAATGATCAAGGATAATCACGTGCTTGTCGCGGGCGGGGTGGCCGAAGCGGTGCGCCGCGCGCTGGGCGCAGGCGTGGCCGACGTGATCTGCGAAGTCGACCGCATCGACCAGATCGAACCCGCGCTTGAGGCCGGGGCAACCCGCCTGCTGCTCGACAACATGGGACCGGACTTGCTGCGCGAGGCTGTCGCGCTCGTCGCGGGCCGCGTGCCGTGCGAGGCCTCAGGCGGCGTGCGGCTCGATACCATCGGCGCAATTGCCGCCTCGGGGGTGGACTACGTCTCGGTCGGCCGCCTGACGCAAAGCGCACCGGCTGCCGATATTGGGCTGGATTTCAGGCCGCTGTGAGATTGAGGGCTCCCCTTTCAGGCGCCCTGCTCGCCCTTCAAACCCTGTTTTCAGGCACGGCACAGGGACAAGCTCTCCAATGCCGCCTGCCGCCGCAGATCGAAGTCCCAGCCCTACCCCAGCCCGATGGCCCACGCCGCGCGCTGCCGATCCGGGGCTATACGCTGGCGCTAAGCTGGTCACCCGAGTTCTGCCGCGGCAACGGGGACGATGGCCGCTCTGCGCTGCAATGTAGCGGGCAGATGGGGCATTTCGGATTCATCCTTCACGGCCTCTGGCCCGAAGCCGAGCCGGGGCGCTGGCCGCAGTGGTGCGGCGCGAAGCCGGTGGCCGCCGAAACGCTGCGCCGCAACTTGTGCATGACCCCCTCGCCCTATCTGCTCACCCACGAATGGGCCAAACACGGCACCTGTATGGCGCGCTCGCCCGAGGGGTATTTCAAGGCCGGGGCCACGCTGTTCGGGTCGTTGCGCTTTCCCGACATGATCGGCCTCTCGCGCCGCCCGGGCCTCACCGCAGGCGATCTGCGCGCCGCGCTGCGCAAAGGCACTCCCTTCCTACCTGCCCATGCCATCCGCATATCGGCCAACGGGCGTGGCTGGCTGCAGGAAGTGCGCATCTGCTACGGCAAGGACTTCATGCCAGCACCTTGCGCCGATCGCGGCGCGGATGATCGCGAAACGCTAAAAATCTGGCGCGGCTCCTAACGCCGCTCCCGGAAAAAGCCCCTGAGCAGTTCCGCCGCCTCCGCCTCGCCAATGCCCGAATAGACTTCAGGCCGGTGCAGGCAGCCAGGTGCATCAAACACCCGCGCGCCGTGCTCCACCGCGCCGCCCTTGGGGTCACTGGCAGCATAATAGACCCGGTCCAGCCGCGCATGGACAATCGCGCCCGCACACATCGCGCAGGGCTCCAGCGTGACCCACAGCTCGCAACCTGTCAGCCGTTCCTGCAAGAGCGCAGCGGCGGCGGCGCGAATCGCGAGAACTTCGGCATGAGCGGTCGGATCATGATCGGCGCGCGGCATGTTGTGCGCAGAGGCGATCACCACACCGTCCTTGACGATCACCGCCCCGATGGGCACTTCGCCTGCTCTGGCGGCCTGCGCGGCAGCATCCAGCGCGGCGCGCATTGAAGCGGGAAGAGGCCAGCGGGTCATCGCATTCCGGCTAGCGCGCCTTGGGCGCATAGCGCAACATGCGAATCCTTGACTTCGCACCCAAGATCGGCAAGAGCGCGCCCTTCCCGATCCATGATCGTATCCATTCTAGCGAGTTTTCAGCCATGTCGCGCATCTGCGAACTGACCGGTAAGGGCCGCCAAGTCGGTCACAACGTGAGCCACGCCAACAACAAGACCAAGCGTCTGTTCCTGCCGAACCTGCAGAACGTCACGCTCATGTCAGAAAAGCTGGACCGCAGCTTCAAATTCCGCGTTTCGACGCATGGTTTGCGCTCGGTCGAGCATAACGGCGGCCTCGACAACTGGCTTCTCAAGCAGGCTGACACAAAGCTCAGCCCGCGCGCGCTGAAAGTGAAGCGCGAACTGGCCAAGGCCGTCGCTGCCTGACTATTTGGCGGGTGAAGCCGTTCGCCCGCCGCTAGGGTTTGAAGCGCAGCTTGAGCAAGAGGGTTCGCTGCGCCCAAACCATCTGGTTGTTATCTGAAATCAGCCAGATTGCCTGGCCGCCGTCAGCCTCGCGCGTGACCGTCATTCCCTCATAGTTCTCGCGAATCCCTGGATCATTGATCTGCGAGAGAACGCGCGGAGCAATTGTGGCGCCTGCGTGGATATCGGACGGCGCGAACACCGCTATCACCGAGCGGAAACCTACAAGGCTGAACCCCCGCCCCAGCACGAGCAGCCGCCCATCAGGCATCTGCGTCAGTTCAGCCGGGCGATAGCCAGGCGGCATGCGCAGGGTGAACCGAGCAGGCTGCTCGTAAGGGCGCGGCAGGCTGGGGAACACCAGCGCGGGATGCAGGGTCCTGTCCAGCCACCGGGCATAGACTTCGCCCACGATTACCGTGCGCCCATCCGCCAGCCGCGTCATTGCTTCAGGCCCCTCGTTATCGGGCCACTCGCGGAGCACGGGGAGGGCAATCCGCGTCCGCTTCGCGAGATCCGGGCTAAAGCGCTCCAGGGCAGATGAATCTTCAAAGCCCACCAGCAGCTCGCCGGTCTTTGGCTCCACCGCGACCGACTCCGCATCGGTATCAAAGCGGTGCTTGCGCCAATCGAGATCGACCAACCGGGTGAGTTGCGTACGCCACCGACCCGGCTGGTCCGGACGCGGGAACCATAGCACGCCGCCCCGGTCACCCACCGCAACAAAGCCGCCATTTGTCTGCGCGAGCCCTGAATAACTGCCGAAATCGCGGTGCATCCCGGTCAACTCCCACGCACCGGCAAGCGTCAACCCGCCCGTTTCCAGGTGTGAGCCTGCGCCGCGCAGCGCCGGCATCAAGTCGGTCAGGCCGACGCGGGCATCGAGCACCGTCAGCGGCTTGGGCGCGCGCAAGTAAACGGCAGGCACAAGCGCAAGGAACAGCAAGGCCAGTTTGAATGCACGCATCGCAGCCGCGCTTGCCACAGCGCGGCGCACGGGGATAGCAAAACGGAATCAGATCGGCGTGAACTTCAGCGCATCGCCATTGATGCAGTAGCGCTTGCCCGTTGGCGGGGGGCCATCATCGAACACATGGCCGAGATGGCCCCCGCAGCGCATGCAGTGCACTTCGGTTCGGGTCATGCCGAACGAGGTGTCGCTGGAAGTGCCGACCCCGCCCTTGATCGGGGACCAGAAGCTGGGCCAGCCGGTGCCGCTGTCGAATTTGGTGCTGGAGGCGAACACGGCCATGCCGTCCGCTGCGCAAGTGAAGGTGCCCTTGCGATGTTCCTTCAGCAGCCCGGAGGTGAAGGGCCGTTCGGTCCCTTCCTCGCGCAGGATGTAGAACTGCGCCGGCGTCAGCAGCTTGCGCCATTCGCCCTCGGTGCGGCGCAGCGGGAAGGTGCCCTTGCGCGAAGCGGAGGCCGGTGCGCCGCAAGCGCTGGCAGCGGTCATGGCAGCGGTCGAGACGAGGAAAACGATGAAATTGCGGCGGGATGGCATCTTGGCTTCCAGTTCGTGCTGGCCGGACGTTCGGTTACAATCCCACGCCTTGCACAGTGCCGCAACCGAGTAGCGGGGCAGCGTCCCGCGCGGTGAGCCGGAGGAGGGGGCAGAAGCGCACTGGCGGGTCGAATGCCGTGTGTGGACCTAGCCCACTGAACTGGCCCTGACCGTGGCCGCTCAGCGCTTCTCCAGTTCCACTTCCAGCTTGCGGAAGCCGTGAACGAAGTTGGCCCGAACCCGCGTCACGTCACCCGCCACGCGCACGCGCATCTTCCGCTCGTGCATTTCCTCCAGCAGCACGCGCAGCTGCAGTTCAGCCAAACGCGCACCGACGCAGCGGTGAATGCCGTGACCGAACGAGAGATGACGACGCGCATTGGGCCGATCGATGATCAGCTTGTCGGGGTTTTCGAAAACGGTCTCGTCGCGGTTGGCCGAAAGGTACCACATGATGACCTTATCGCCCGCCT
>CANEVG010000083.1 GCA_947442095.1 Sphingomonadaceae bacterium | reverse complement strand
CTGATAGCCCCGTGTCAGTGTCGGCAACCGGATCAAGCAGCTGCCCGAGGTCAGGTAAAGCGTATCGCGCGCCGGTCCGCCAAAAGCGACATTGGCAACCGCGCCGTCGACCCGGATCAAGCCGATCTCGCGGCCATCGGCGGCAAGCACATAGACACCGCCGGGGCCGGTGGCGAAGAGGTTGCCGTTGACGTCGGGCTTAAGGCCGTCAGGCAGACCGGGGTTCGCGTCGCCGACGCGTGCCGTGACGTCCTTGAGGATGCGGCCGTTTGAAATGCTGCCGTCTGCCGCGCGGTCATAGACCATCCAGACGGCGTGCGCCGGATCGCTGTTGGCGACATAGAGCCGGGTTTCATCCGGTGACAGCGCAATACCGTTGGGGCGCGCCAGCGACCCGTCGATCAGGGTTACCTCCCCGCCGGGCGCGCGCCGGTAGACACCGTTGACTGGCTGCTCCTTGAGCGGTGAGGCATCCCCCCTGACGAAGGCGTAGGGCGGATCGGTGAAGTACAGGTCGCCCGATCTGGCCAGCACTACGTCATTCGGACTCGAAAGGCGTTTCCCGGCGAAGCGGTCGGCCAGCGTCGTGCGCGTGCCGGACGCCAGATCGATCTGCACGATCGCACGGTGGCCGTGATCGGCCGCAATGATCGCACCGGCGGTCGCGGCAGCGATCAGGCCGTTGGTGCCGGGCTCGCGCAGTTCGGGCCCCGATTGGCCGCCCGAAGGGTTGAGAAACGCGGTCACGCCCGCGCTGGCATCCCAGCGATAGGCGATGTTGGCCGGCACGTCGGAAAACAGCAGATAGCCGCCGCCAGGGGACGCGGCATCGGGAATCCATACCGGCCCCTCGGACCATTTGAAGCCGCCGGCAAGCGTTTCGGCGGCGGCATCCGGCGCAATCAGCCGGGCAAGCGCCGCGTCCCGAGGCTCGATTGTCACGACGGCCGCGGCTTGAACACGATGCGCAGCCTGAATGCCGCCGTGGGTCAAGCGTTCATGGAAGATGTTCCAGTCCGACCGGCCGCGTGCCTGCATCGGTCCCGCCAGCAGCGCCGCTGTGTGCGGCAGGACCATGTCCATCCGACCATGGTAATGGTTGTAGCCGATGCTCCACGTGTCGAGCAGTTCAGCTGATGTTCGGTCGTTGGAACAGGTGCCCTGCATGCTCCTGCTGCGCATCTGCAAGGCCAACAGTTCCATTGTCGCCACATAACGCGCCCGGTTCTCGCCGTAGATGTCGATGCCCTGGTTCCATGCCACTTCCGCCGCTTGCAGCGCCGACGCCATGCCGAACTGCGCGTGATGATTGTTGTCGCGGCAGCTTTCCTGCGTCAGACCATCGACCCATTTCGCCGGGTGATACCATCGTTCATCAACGCTCTGGACGGCGCCCAGCAGCGGCACCCTGGTGTCGGTCACAAGGTGGAAATAGGCCGGTGCACGGGCCCGCATGCGCGCGACACCGATATCGAACATCGCGGCGTCATCGTTGAACACCGCGATCGACATCAAGGCCGATATCTGGGTCAGATCCACGTTACCGTTCCAGCGGCTCGCGGTCGCCAGTTGCGGATAGAAGGCCCGGCGAAACATCTCCTGCATGCGCGCCACATCGACCGGAGCCCAGCACGCACACCCCCGCATGATCTCTGCGGCCTGCGCGAGCGGCACACCGATCCAGCCCGCAACAAGTTTGTCCTGATCGGTACCGCCAACAAAACCGTCAAGCCGCGACCAATGATCAAGCGACGCAACAGCCTGACGCGCATACAGCAGGTCACTGGTATAGGCCCAGGCCAGCGCATTGGCATACGTCCGCTGCGCCGCATCGCGGGCCACCTCGGAATCGCGGCTCGATTTTGCGGAATCGATTTGCCGCAGCGCAGCGGTCGTTGGTGTCGCCAGCGCGCGCACCGGCTCGAACGCCGCCGCCCATGGCTGCTCGCCGCTGGCCAGGCGCTCACGGACAAACGCCAGATCGTGCGCGTTGTTCAGCGCCCCCGGGTGAACGAATTCACGCGCCCCCGCGCTTGCCATGTTCATTGCGAGCAAACATGCGCCGACGACGATCGTCAGCCAGCGCAGTTCAATGCGCTTCATCGGCTTCCAGCATCCGGCGCTGTGTTTCCAGCCATGCGGCAAACGCGGCCCGGGTGGTTATCGCGCCGTTGCCATTGGCTTCCTGTTGCCAGCGCGCGGCAAAGGCATAGTCGATGGCTTGCGCATCCTTGAAGACGACAAAGTGGCTGAAGCCGTCATCACCGTCGGCCATGCGCACCGCATCAAGCCGATAGAACACCGCGAGCCCGAGCAAGTCGCGGGCCAAGCTCTGCTTGCCCCAGGTCGCGATATAGCCCCAGCGTGCTTTCGGGTTCGCCGCTGCCCGAAACACCTCTGTATCCGGGTTCTTGATGAGGCCGGTGACCATTTCGGGGGACTTGCCATCGACACGGGCATGGACGCGCGCGACGGACGTACCGGCAGCAATCGTGTAGCGCGTGGTCAGCGTCGCGCTGTCTGCGCCAAAGCCCGCCGAAGTCACGGTGAATGCGGCCCGGCGCGGGCCTGCCTCTGCAATATTCACCGTAATGGTCGATTTGCCGATTTGCTGCGCCTTCCCGTCGCGCAACACCCCGATGCTGCCGAGCCCGAGTGACGGCCCGACATGGAAGATGTCCATCCCCCAGTCTGCCATGTCGTGATAGGAATGAGGGCCAATGCCCGCCGTTTGCATGATGGGCGCGGGCAAGCGCTTGCCGAAAATGTCCACGGCATTGCGCTCGTCGAGGTAGAGCCGATAGGCGACGCGATCGGACTCCCAGCCAATGCCCTCCGACGGGAACAGACCGTCGTGGATGACATGATCGGCGGGAACCGTGAAATTGGTGACACCACGCACTTCGCCGCCAGTCAGCACGTCATCAACACGCGCACCACCGAACCGCACCATCAGCGAAGCCTGCGCTGTACCGCTATCGGCAGCATTGGCTGAAGCGGCGAGCATCAGGGCCAGCGGGGCGGCACTAGCGCGGTGCATCAACGGGGTGCCTCCGGTGCGAGATCGGCGACGGCTCCGGCCGCAAGCAGGAACCCGCCGACGCCGTAGATCTGCGTGTCCTCATAGCTGTTGAGTTCGGGACGATCACTGATCGGCTGGACCCAGCCGAGCTTGCCATTGGGGTGCACCGCGCGAACCAGCGCCTGCCAGCCGAGGCGAACGTTCGGTGTGTAGACTTTGGCATCGAGCAGACCGGCGCGAATGCCCCAGGCCAAACCATAGACATAAAATGCCGTACCGCTCGATTCAGGCAGCGCCTTGGCCGGATCGCCGAGCAGGCTCGGGTTCCAATAGCCGTCGGGCCGTTGCAGCGTGATCAGCCGCGCGGCCATGGTGCGGAACTGCGCTTCAAAGCGTGGCCGCTCGAGATCATTGGCGGGGAGTATCTGCAGGATATTCGCAAGGCCTGCGAAGACCCAGCCGTTGCCGCGGCTCCAGAAGATCTTCTCGCCATTCGGACCACGCCGGTCGAAAAAGCGGCTATCGCGGAAATAAAGCTTTTCCGCCGGATCGAACAGGAAATCAGTCGCTGCCCAGAATTCCCGAGTGGCGTACGCCGCATAGCGTGGGTCGCCGGTCGCGGCGGTCATGCCATAAAATCCAGCAGGCGACATGAATAGCGCGTCGCACCAGCACCAGCGATCGAAGCATAACGGATCACCGGCACCGGCCGGGCGCTCGACGAATGCGAGATCTGCGCCTGGCGGATTGGCGACGATCATGTCGAGGGACTGCCGCATCGGCGCGTAGGATGCAGCGCCGGCACCATTGCGGGCCGCCCACAGATAGCTTTGCCCAACGAGGTGGTCATCGGCGTGATACAACCTCCGCCCGAGCTGCCAGTTGTTCGAAGCGCCCCGCGCCAGTAGGAAGTCACGGTAGCGCGGTTGCCCGCTGCGCGCGGCAAGATGCGTCAGCGCGAAGAAGTATGTGCCTTGGACCCAGCCCTTGGGGTCGACGGAATCCTGCGCGTTTCGCGGATGCACCTCGTTCGCGGCGAGCATCGCAAGTTGATTGTCGGCCACTCTTTCAGCGAGCGTGATGATTTCGCGATAGGTCGCGGGCACCAGTTTCGCGGCACTCGATTCCGGTGCAGCCTGAGCAGCAACGGGCGGCATGGCCACTACGGCAAGACCCGCCATGGCCGCGTTCAGGAGATTTCGCAGCATCCGCTTATCCAACCGTCGCTAGAATGGCAGCCACGCCGATTTCGGCAATTTCGAGATCTTCCGCGCCGCTCAGGCCACTGATCGCGACCGAGCCGACGCAGCGTTTTTCATAGACAACCGGTGCACCGCCGTCCCAGCCGACGTAACGCAAGTCGCCGTGATAGTGCACGTCCCATTGCTCCGCGAGCGCCGCCCGGCCGACCTCCCCACTCGGTTGACCAAGCCGCGATGCCGTGTAGACCTTGTTTGCCGCAATCGTCGTGGACGGCAGGGCTGCACCGTCCATACGCCAGAGCGCAATCAATTCACCGTAGCGATCACCGACGGCGATCGACGCACTTTTGCCCCGGCGCTGCAGTTCGGCGCGACACACATCGATGGCGATGCGCGCTTCGGCCTCGCCCAATTCGATTTGCGTTTGCATCTGCCGCCCCCTCACCGACCAGCAATGTGTGCGCTGGCTTCCCATGAAAACAAATCCAGCCGAGCAGCATTCCGCTCCACGCCGGCACCAGCGCGACCCGCCGGCAGGCAGCGATCAGGCGCAAGCAATTGCAGTTGCAGTTGCGAACGGAACCATACTGGCTTACTGCTCCGACTGGTAGCGTTACCATAAATTGATTGCAAGCAGCATTCTTCGGGAGAATGACATGGCCAGAACAGGCGCGCCGGGGCGGAAAAAGCGGGCGGCATTGCGAATCGCGCTGGCGATTCTGTCGGGTACAAGTACCGCAGTTTTGGCGGCCGGCACCGCTCCGCTAAAGCCGCATCTGTGGCCAACAGCCAAGTCCGTGATCGCGCCTGATCCGAAGATTGAAGCGCGCATCACCGGCTTGATTGGGCAAATGACCATCGAAGAAAAGGTCGGGCAGATCATCCAGCCTGAATGGAAGACGATTTCGCCCGCCGAGGTCATCCAGTTTCATATCGGCTCGATCGAAAACGGCGGTGGCGCTGTGCCGGGCGGCAACAAGCACGCCAGCGTTACGGACTGGGTTGGCCTGATTGAGCCCTATTATCAGGCCTCTGTCGCGCCGCAGAACCGGCTGCGGATCCCGTTGATCTGGGCCTCCGACGCGGTCCATGGTCACAACAATGTTTATGGCGCCACGCTGTTCCCGCACAACATCGGCCTTGGAGCCACCAACGATCCGGACCTGCTGAAGCGCATCGGCGGGGTAACCGCAGCCGAAGTGCGGGCGACCGGCATGGACTGGACCTTTGCGCCGACGATCGCGGTCGCCCGCGATGATCGCTGGGGGCGCACTTACGAAAGCTATTCCGAAGATCCCCGCATCGTGAAGAAGTATGCCGCAGCGATGGTCAGCGGCATCCAGGGTGAAGGGTCTACCTTCCTCGACAGCACGCATGTCATTTCGACCGCCAAGCATTTTCTGGGCGATGGATCGACCGACGGCGGACGCGATCAGGGGGACTCGACCATCTCGGAAACCGAGATGATCCGGCTGCATGCCACGGCCTACGTCGATGCGATCAACGCCGGCACACAGTCCATCATGGCGTCATTCAATTCCTGGGGCGGCATCAAGACGCACGCCAACAAGGTGCTGCTGACCGACATTCTCAAGCGCCGCATGGGGTTTGACGGCTTCGTCATGGGCGACTGGCTGGCGCATGGTCAAATTGCCGGTTGCACGAACTCAGACTGTGCGACGGCGTTCAATGCCGGACTCGACATCTACAACCAGCCGCAAGACTGGAAGCTGCTGCATGCCAATCTCGTCCGCGACGTCAAAGCCGGTGTCATTCGGCAAGCCCGGCTAGACGACGCGGTGCGCCGCATCTTGCGCGTCAAATTCCGTATGGGCGTGTTCGACGAGCCCTCGCCGGCCCATCGTCCGTCCACCTTCAAGCCGATCGGCACGCCGGAACACCGCGCCGTGGCGCGCGAGGCGGTCCGCAAATCGATGGTGCTTCTGAAAAACAATGGGGCATTGCCGATCCGGCCCTCAGCGCATGTCCTGATCGCCGGCGAAGGCGCCGATAACATCGCGATGCAAGCTGGTGGCTGGACGCTGAGTTGGCAAGGCGCCGACAATGGCCCCGGAGATTTTCACGGAGCGACATCGATCTACGAAGGGCTCAAGGCGCAAATCGAAGCTGGGGGCGGCCAGGCCTGGCTCAGCCCTGATGGTACCAGCGCACAGAAGCCCGACGTCGCGATCGTCGTGTTTGGAGAGCGCCCCTATGCCGAATTCATGGGCGATCAGGCTGACGTTGCGCTTCACTATGGCAATAGCGAAAGCCTCGAGCTGCTCAAGAAGCTCAAAGCCCAAGGCATCCCGGTTGTCGCAGTGATGATGTCCGGCCGCCCGCTCTACGTGAACGCACATATCAATGCTGCGGATGCATTCATTGCGGCATGGCTACCAGGATCGGAAGGCCAGGGCATCGCCGACGTGCTGATCGCGGATCACGATGGCAAACCCCAACACGACTTTCAGGGGCGCCTCAGCTTTTCGTGGCCGCGGCGACCTGATCAGACGCCGCTGAACGTCGACGACGCCAATTATGATCCACAGTTCGCCTATGGCTTCGGGCTGACATACGCCAAGCCAGTGGAGACACCCTTGCTCATCGAAGCTGCTGGCACAGCACGGTATGGCGAGCGGAACGTCTATTTCAGCAAGGGTACGGCGTGGAACGGCTATCGGCTCATGCTGGCCGACACGCAGGACCATCGCATGGACTATGTCGGCACCCGCGCGGCGCTGTATGGCGCGCAGGCCTTGACCCTGGAACCGCAGGATGGCGGCGCGGTCCGCGCTCTGTGGAATGGCAAGGGCGTTGCGGCGCTTGAAGTCGGTGCCGACAAGCCAAGCGACATTGGCCGCGAAGCCAATGGCGCGATGATGCTGGCCGTCGATATCAAACTCAATACGGTGCCGACAGGAGACGTACGCCTCGGTATCGGCTCAGCCTGGCTGCCGGCGACCGCGCTCGTCAAAGCGCTGCCGACCGGAAAGTTCGCGACACTTGCCGTGCCGCTGAGTTGCTTCAAGGCGCAGGATCTTGCTGCAACGCCAACTGTCATGCGCCTCGAAACAGGTGGCAGCCTTGATGTATCGATCAGTGATATACGCTTGGTCGAAACACGGCCGGGCGCTGCCTGCCCGGCACCGTAATCGCAGATGCTCAGCCCCGCCGTGCTGCTTGTATGCGCGCCGCTGTCAATGGCAGTTGCCGAACGCGGGCACCGCAAGCAGCATGGATGGCATTCGCGACTGCCGGCAGCACCGGCGGCAACGCCGGCTCACCCAACCCGGTCGGCGCTGCGGTACTCATAACGAATTCGACATCGACCACGGGTGCCTCGGGCATCCGCAGCAGCGGAAATCCGTCGAAGTTGGTTTGGATCGCGGTACCGTTCACCACCGTGATCTCGGCATGCATCGAGCCGATACCATCCATCACTGCGCCCTCTACTTGCGCGCGTGCCGCAAGCGGGTTGACGATCTGGCTTCCAATGTCGCCGGCCACCCAGACATTGAGGACCTGCCAATGACCATCGGCATCGACTCGAACGCGGGCGACTTCAGCGAAGTACCCACTATGACTGAAATAGCACGCGACGCCCATGCCCTGGCCCTTGGCCAACCGGGTCCTTGCCCAATTGGAGCGCAATGCGACGGCTTCCAGAACTGCGCGCATCCGTGCCGCATCGAAGCTACCGCCGCTGCCGCCAACGTTGCTCAAAGCGGCAAGGCGAAACGCTACGGGGTCCATGTTTGCCGCCAATGCCAGTTCGTCCCAGAAGCATTCACGGACAAATGCCAGGCCATTGGACACCGGCGCGCGCAGGTAACCGGTCGGCACAATGGTCGGGATCAGCGATTGCTCGAGGCGCGAAGCGGGCACGACACGCGACTCAAAACCATTGCCTTCAATACCCGCGGCCTGAGCAACTTCGCTGCCATGCGCGAAGGTCACGCCGTGCGCGGCAAACGCGCTGACCCGGCCCCTCTTGTCTAGGCCAGCGCGCAGCCGGTGGTAGCTGGCGGCACGGTAGAAATCATGCGCAAAGTCATCCTCACGCGACCAGACCAGCTTGATCGGAACACCGGCATGACGTGCGATTGAAGCGGCCTCCGCCATGTAGTCATTTTCCAGACGCCGCCCAAAGCCACCACCAGCACGGCGCATGTGGACGACCACGCCGTCGGGCGCCACGCCCAGCGTTCGCGCGACCAGTTGCCGACCTTCCTCGGGCGTCTGGGTCGGTGCCCAGATCTCGACAGAGTCACCTTTGACGCGCGCCGTGCAGTTCTGCGGCTCGAGCGGTGCATGCGCCAGAAACGGCACTTCATAATCCGCGGTGAGGCGCTGCGCTGCCTGCGCAAGCGCCGCTTCGACATCGCCCTTTTCTTCAAGCATTGCGCCCGGCTTTGCGAGGAGCGAATGCGCCTTGTCGCGGTAGAGCGTGCTGTCATGGCCAACGCCGATGGCTGTATCCCAAAGTGGCTCAAGCTTGGCGCGTGCCGTCTGCGCGTACCACCAACTTGATGCGATGATGGCAATGCCATCCTGCAAGCCGTGCCGGTCGCCCTGCCCTTTCAGAGTAAACACGTCGATGATACCACGTTCGGCGCGCGCTGCAGCAAGCTCGCAGCGCAGCAGGCGTGCGCCGAACACCGGCGCCTTGACATAAACCGCGTAGGCCATGTCCGGGATCGTCATGTCGATGCCGAATATCGGCTCGCCACGAACAATCCGGGCGCTATCAACTCCACGCCGTGACGTTCCTATGATCGAGAATTTCGCCGGGTCCTTGAGCACCAAAGATTTCGGATCAGGAGGTCGCAGCAAAGACGCCGCAACCGCCAATTCGCCATAATCAAAGCTCTGGCCACTGCTGTGGTGCACGCGCCCGTGGGCCGTGCTGAATTCACCATGCGAAGCATTCAACTGCCGTGCCGCAGCATCGACAAGCATCCACCGCGCCGCCGCACCGACCCGCCGCAGCGCCGTATAGTTGCGGTGGATGGACATGCTGCCGCCGGCATCCTGCTGTCCAAAGCGTGTCGGATCATTGGGTGCCATCTCAACCCGTACGCGGTCCCAATCGACATCGAGTTCCTCGGCAATCAGCATCGGCAGGCTGGTTTTGACGCCTTGACCAATCTCGGGATTCGGAGCGCGCACAATCACCGTTCCATCGATGCCGATGGAGACATAATTGCCCAGCAACATGGGTCGCGCGTTTGCCGCCGCCGTGTCACTCCAGCCAAATCCGACAACCAACGCCCCCGTCGCGCCAGCGCCAGTTTGCAGGAACAGACGGCGCGAGATCGTCGTCATTGGTGCCGACGGTCGGCTTGCGGCTGGCGCGATGCCAGCTTGATCGCCGCACGAATGCGCTGATAGGTTGCACAACGGCAGATGTTGCCTGCCATCGCGGCGTCGATGGCCACATCGTCTGGCGCGGGGTTTTCGGCAAGCAGCGCCCCTGCCGACATGATCTGTCCGGCCTGACAATAGCCGCACTGTACAACATCCAGTTCAAGCCAGGCGGACTGCAGTGCGGTACCGATAGGGGTATCGGCCATGGCTTCAATGGTCGTGATTCGGGATCCAGCCACGCTGCCGACTTCCGTGATGCAGGCCCGCACAGCTACCCCATCGACATGCACGGTACAGGCGCCGCATTGCGCGATCCCGCAGCCGAACTTGGTGCCCATCAGGCCGAGGATGTCCCGCAGCGCCCAGAGCAACGGAAAATCCTCCGGCAGATCGAGACTGCGTGGGGCTCCATTGATGACAAGCAAGATCATTTGCGCCAGCTGCTGCGGCGTAAGGCAAAGGTTACTGTGATACAGCCATGTTCAGGCGCGACTTGCAGGATCCTGTCGCGCGCGCAAGACCGTACCCGAAGGTTACGGCGGAGCACGCGGGATGTCGTCGGCTGCGAAGCCGCCGCATTGCGAACAGTGTCGCCAGAGGCCACACAAAGAAGCAGCTTTCTACCTAGCATGTCTCGCCTCAAAGCGCTTCGCATGTTTACATACAAAAAGGGGTACCGCTTCATTAAAGCGGCACCCCAAATAAAATGTTCAACTGATCATTCAATTCTTCACAATCAAAATTGCCCACGAAGAATGAACGAGTACCTAGAGTCGTTGACAAAGTAGGACCTGGGCGCCTTGAGCCCATCGGCGGTATACTGTTGCAAAGTCTTGGTCGTCGTGTTGGTCAGGTTGACAGCCTGTACGCCGAGCTTCAGGTTCTTGTGTATCGACAGGAACAACGAAGCGTCGAGCTGCCCCGCGGGTGCGTTGTAAATCGGATAATAAGGGTAAATCACGTCGCGGGCAGTCAGCAACCATTCCGAACGCCAACTCCACGCCAATCGGAATGACACGGGGCCCTTCTCGTAGAAGCCGGCAAGATTGTAGTTGTGCTTCGACAAGCCGGCGAGCGGCATGCTTCCAGCGCCCGTCACTGGCGGCGGCTTGTTTGTGCCGACGGTGTCCTGCTGCAGGAACGAGTTGGGCAAGCCTTGGCTGTCGATAAACGTATAGTTCGCAATCAGTCCAAGCCCACTCAACAGGCCGGGCAGAAAATCGAAGGTCTGCTGGTATGCAATTTCGAAACCCTTGATCTTTCCGGTTCCGTCAAAGTTGGCCGGGCCAATGATGTCGACAGTTTGCGTCACGCCATTGTTGGTGATGTCACGTGGTATCACACTGTCCCAAAAGAAACCGTCGATCCTCTTGTAAAACAAGTCGGCAGTAAGCGAACCGACCTTCGAGAAGTACCATTCAGCCGTCAGGTCGAATGTCCAGGCCGTGGCCGGTTTGATAAATGGATTGCCCGCATT
>CANEVG010000082.1 GCA_947442095.1 Sphingomonadaceae bacterium | reverse complement strand
TGAGGTCAAGCTAAAAGTGCGGGGTTTTGAGATGCTTGCGAAGACGGCCAAAGGGCGCAACGATCTGGTGCCGATCGGCGTGGTCGCGCAGCGCACCGGGCTCGCTGTCTCGGCAATCCGCTACTACGAGGAGCGCGGTCTGATTGCTTCGGTGCGCACGGGCGGCAACCAGCGCCGCTTTATGCGTTCGGATATCCGCCGATTGAGCTTTGTCCTCATCGCGCAGCGGCTCGGCCTCGGCCTCACCGAGATCGAGCGCGAGCTTGCCTCTTTGCCCAAGGGGCGCACGCCCACGGTGCTTGATTGGCAGCGGATAAGCCGCTCCTTGCGCGGCGAGATCGATGGCCGCATCCAGCTCCTGACGCGTACGCGCAACAAGCTCGATGAATGCATCGGCTGCGGCTGCCTCAGCCTCGATCGCTGCGCGCTGTATAACAAGGAAGACCGCGCCGCAGCCGCCGGACCGGGGCCACGGTTTGTGCTGGATTAGGCGCTAGAGAGCCCCCGCCAGCAAACTTTCCGCCCCGCCCAGATCCACGCTGACCAGCCGCGAAACCCCACGTTCCACCATGGTCACGCCGAACAGACGGTGCATGCGGCTCATTGTAACGGCGTTGTGCGTCACGATCAGGTAGCGTGTCATGGTTTCGGCGGCCATTGCATCGAGCAAGTCGCAGAAGCGTTCGATATTGGCGTCGTCGAGCGGAGCGTCGACTTCATCGAGCACGCAGATCGGCGCGGGATTGGTCAGGAACAGAGCGAAGATCAGCGCGACGGCGGTGAGCGCCTGTTCGCCACCCGATAGCAGCGTGAGCGATTGCAGCCGCTTGCCCGGCGGCTGCGCGAAGATTTCGAGCCCGGCCTCCAGCGGATCGTCGCTGTCGATCATGGCGAGATGCGCCTCGCCGCCCTCGAACAGGCGTGAGAACAACCGGCGGAAGTGGCCATCGACCGCTTCGAACGCGGCGCGCAGCCGCTCGCGCCCCTCGCGGTTGAGCGCACCGATCGAGCCGCGCAAGCGTTGGATCGCCTCGGTCAGTTCGGCTTGCTCGGAAGCCATGGCGGTGTGCTGCGCTTCGGCCTCTTCAAGTTCGGTCGCGGCAAGAAGATTGACCGGGCCAAGCCGCTCGCGCTCCGCGATCAGGCGGTCGTGCGCAGAGGATTCGTCGGGCGCGCTGGCAACTTCGCCGCTGGCGAAGCCGATGCGTTCGGGCAGGAGCGGGGGCGGGCACTGAAAACGCTCGCCCGCGATCTCGGCCATTTCTTGGCGGCGCTGGTCCTCGTTTTCAGCACGCGCGGTCAGTGCCGCGCGAGTTTCACGCGCTGAGGCAAGCGTTTCGTTTGCAGCGGCGAGCGCGGTATCGGCGCTGCGGGCCGCGTTTTCACATCGGCCAAGCGCGGTTTCAGCCTCGGCCAGCGCTGTGGCAAAGCGCTGGCGGACCGCTTCGGCTTCCTCCCGATCACGGGCCAGCGCAGGCGGGCGGGCGGCAAGTACGGCGCGTTCACCAGCAAGGTCCTCCGCTTGGCCCTCCATGGCGGCGAGGCGGCGTGCTGCATCTCCCGCGCGGGCCTGCCAGCCGCGAATATCGCCGCGCAGGGCGCTGATCCGTTCCTGGCCGACAGCAAGCGCTTGTCCGTGGGCGGAGACGGCGGCGAGCGCATGCTGGAAGTCGGTGCGAGCGGCAACGCTCCGCAGACGCGCGGCATCAAGTGCAGCGCGTCCGGCGGCGGGATCGGGCAGGGCTGCGCGCGCCGCTTCGGCCTCCGCCATGTCCGCTTCGGCAGCGGAGCGCTGGCCGGCGAGATCCGCGGCGGCGCGGTCGATTTCGCTGCGCCGCGCCGCGATACGGGCGCGTGCGGCCTCGGCCTGATCCAGCGCGCGCAAGGCGCTGCGTTCGGCATCGGCTGCGGCTGCGAGCGCGCGTTCGCTGGCGGTGAGTTCGGTCTGCACGCGCGCCAGTTCGGCCTGCACTGTGTTGCTGGCGGCCTCGGCAGTGACGGCAGCGGCGCGGCGCTCGGGTAGCGCGGCTTCGAGTTCGGACAGCCGGTTTTCCGCTGCGAGCACAGCCGCTTCCGCACCGCCTTCGCCGCGCGCTATAAAACCGTCCCAGCGGCGCAGATGCCCGTTCAGTGTGACGAGCCATTCGCCGGGGACGAGCAGCTCTCCGCTATCAGCCTCCACGACGCGCACTAGCGCCAGCCGGGCGGCGAGTTCGGGCGGGCAGGCGCTCACGTGATGCACCAGCGAGTCTACACGAGGTTGTAGTGCCTCTGCACCGGTCCAGAACCGGCCCTCGGCATTGGCAGCAGGCGCGCCAAGTGGCGCAGCGGCATCGCGGCCGAGCGCTGCCGCGAGTGCGCGTTCATAGCCCGGAGCGACGCGCGTGCCGCCGAGTGCAGTCTGCCGGCGTCCGGCGCGTGCGGCGGCCTGATCGCGCGCCGCTCTATCGCGCGTTAGCGCGGAGGCTTCGCGCTCGATCCCCACAAAATCTGCACGCGCGGTGGCCAGCGCGGCGGCGGCGCTTTCGCGCCTGGCAGAGAGGCTTTCGCGCCGCTGGGTCAGGCTGCGGCGCGTTTCTCCAACTTCGGCGAGCATTGCGGCAGCGGCGGCGCGCTGCACCTCGGCAGTAGCAAGTGCCGCTGCGGGATCGGGTTCGACCTCCAGCGCGTGCCTTGTGGCCGCAATCCGCGCGGCCTCGCTGTCCAGCCGGGCATGGCGCTGGCGTGCAGCCGAAATCGCCGCTTCGGCAACGCGCCACTCGGCCTCGATCCCGGCTTGCTCTGCCACCATGCCGGCAAGCGCGAGTTCGGCGGCGCGGGCTGCCCGTTCGGCAGCGGCTTCGGCGGCCTTGAGCCCCTGCGCTGCGCTCGCCTGCTCTGCCAAGGCGGCGTCAGCGGTGGCGACATCAATCTCCAGACGGCCCAGCGCGGCGGCGGCATCGCGCGTCAGGCGGTCGGCATCGCCGCGTTCGTCATCAATGCGGCGGATCTGCCGGTCGATGTCGGTGAGCCGCTGCTGAGCGGCTTCGGCCCGCGCCGCCAGCGCGGCGATCTGCTGGCCTTGCGCCGCCACATCCTGCCGCCGTTCAAACAGGGCATCGCGCGCGGCGGCCAGTGCGGCAGCGGCGGCATGCTGGACTTCTTGTGCAGCGCGCGCGGCGGCTTGCGCGTCCGTCACCGCATCCTCTGCGCGGTTCGCAGAAACGCGCGCGGCTTGGGCAGCGCTTGCGGCATCGCGCCAGCGCGCGAAGATCAGCCGCGCTTCGGCCATGCGGATGCGCCCACTCAGGGCCTTGTAGCGCTCGGCTGCGCGCGCCTGCCGTCGCAGTGCACTGACTTGCCCCTCGAGCGCCAGCAGAAGGTCGTCGAGCCGGCCAAGGTTGGTCTCGGTCGCGCGCAGCTTGGCTTCTGCATCGCGCCGCCGCACGTGCAGACCGGCAATCCCCGCCGCTTCCTCCAGCATCGCGCGCCGTTCGGCCGGGCGCGCGGCGATGACGGCGGCGACGCGCCCCTGGCTGACGAGCGCCGGGCTGTGCGCGCCCGTTGCCGCATCGGCAAAGACCAGCGCAACATCCTTGGCGCGCACGTCGCGCCCGTTGACGCGGTAGGCAGAGCCTGCGCCGCGCTCGATCCGGCGGACGACTTCAAGCTCGCCGCCATAAGTGCCGCTGGGGTCCGTAACAGCGGTCAGCATAACTTCGGCAAAATCGCGTGCCGGGCGGCTGGCGGTGCCTGCGAAGATCACATCGTCCATGCCGCCGCCGCGCAGCGAGCGGGCCGAGCCTTCACCCATGACCCAGCGGATCGCCTCGAGCAGGTTTGACTTACCGCAGCCATTGGGACCAACAACGCCGGTGAGGCCGGGTTCGATGCGCAGTTCGGCGGGCTCGACAAAGCTCTTGAAGCCCGCAAGCTTCAGCCGGGTGAACTGCATCGGCACCCGGCCCGAACTTCTGTTATCGGCCGCCATGCATTTTGCCCATGCCGCTCTTGTCCTTGGGATGCATGGTTTGCGTCAGGCTGTCTCGATCAACGTGCGCCAGCCTGCTTTAGGATCGGCTCAAGCAAGTCCCAAGTCGAGACTTCCACATTGCGGCCGTTGACGAGGAAGGTTGGCGTACCGGTGATCTTGAAGGTGTCGCTGTCCTTTTGCGTGCTGTCGGCCAGTTTGCTTGCGGTCTCGCTCTTGGCCAGGCACAGCATTGCCTGATCCTTGGCGATGCCGCGTGCGGCGAAGAAGTCGGTCAGTCCGCCGCGTTCGCCGATGGCCTTGAACACCTGTTCCGGTGGCAGATTGGCGGCCTGCAGTTCCTTGCCCACCGGGCCGAGCTGGTCGAAGATCGGCTTCTGGTTGGCAAAGACCTGCTCGGTCAAGGCAAAGAAGCTTTCAGGGCTGCCGCAGCGGGTCAGCATCGCCAGCGTGGTGTCATAGGGATCGCGCACGAAGTTGCGGAATTCCAGGCTCACAGTGCCATTGGCGACATAGGTATCGCGCAGGCTCGGCAGGCCCTTCTCGGCGAATTCGGCGCAATGCGAACAGGTTAGCGAGGCGAACTCTACCACCTTGATCGGCGCATTCGGGTTGCCCATGAGATAGCCACCCTCGGGCGTAACCGCGACCACATCGGCCCACGCCTTGCCTGCAGGCGGCGTGACTTTGGCTGTAGGCGCGCCTGCGACAGCGCTGGCGGCATTGTCCTTCTTTTCGCAGCCGGCAAGGCCAAGCGCGAGCGGCGCGGCGAGTGCGGCCAGAAGCAGATGGCGGCAGCTGGCGCGGATGGAAAGAGAGCGGGACAGTTCCATTGTGATCGGATGGCCTTGTTGCTGGAAGGACGATGTTGCGTGTGTGCTAGCCGATTGGCTGCAGCGATTGAAGAGGTCCTTTCCGGACCAACGGGTCAGGGCAACCGTGCCTCGATCTGTGGCTTGAGGGCGGCCCAGTTGTGCGTGCCGCTCAGCGGAATGCCGTCCAGCACGAAAGTGGGGGTGCCAGTCACGAAATCCTTTTCACCCGCTTCCTTGGTATGGACCGCAAGCCTGTCCGCAAGGGCGCGGTCTGCCAGGCAGCGATCGAGCGCGGGCCGGTCGTAGCCGCGCGCTTCCATCAGCGTGTAAAGCCCCAAATCGCTTGCAATGGCTTGGGTGCGAGTTGCGAAGTCAGGGCTGGACCAGCGCTTGCGCTGCCCGTCCGAAAGACGTTCGACAGTTCCGAGCCAGGTTGGCTGATGGCGCAGGAATGTGCTGTGGTTCGCGAAGAATTTGGACACCGGACCGCAATGGGTGAGCAGCGCGACGGTCAGGTCCACCGGATCGCGCACGAAATTGCGTACCTCGATCGAACCTTTGCCAGGCCCTATGAGGCCAATGCGCAGCTGTGCATCCGATTCCGCCTCGAAATGCGCGCAATGCGAGCAGGTGTAGCTGATGTATGCGATCAGCTTGATCGGCGCGTTGGGGTTGCCGAGCAGGTGGCTGTCGAGCGGGGTGCGGCTGACCACGGCGTTCCAATTGGCCTTGGCCGGTGTTGAAGCCAGCCTTGGGGCGGGCTTCGGTGCTGGCCCGGAGGCTGCGCCAAGCGTTCCCGCGCTGCATAGCGCTGCCGTGACGAGGCCAATTGTCTTGAGCTTCTTGCGCATCGTACCGTCAGTTCCCATCTTCATTGCGGCCCACATCACCCAGGCTGCGGGCCAGCGATTCCAGCACCGTGCGCAGCTCCGGATCACCGATATCGCGCAAGCTGT
The DNA here is from genome assembly GCA_947442095.1 of Sphingomonadaceae bacterium. GTDB lineage: Bacteria > Pseudomonadota > Alphaproteobacteria > Sphingomonadales > Sphingomonadaceae > Novosphingobium. The sequence continues at coordinate 5,481 of CANEVG010000082.1, read as the reverse complement.
CGCCGAGTTCCATCGGAATCGGCTTGAGCGATGGCGGCGCCGTTCTGCCGGGCTTGGCAGAATCTTTTGCTGCCGGTGCCTGAACCTCGCCTTGCCGCAGCTTCACCCGCGCCACCGCGCTGTAGCCGAAGAAGCGATTCACCCGCTCGATGATCTCAGGAATCACATGCTGGATCAGCGGGGCATGCGCTGGGGTGACAACGAGCTGCAGGATGCCTTCGGACTTTTCGCCCGGCGGGAAGCGGATCGATTCGGGCGCGCAGTGCCGCGCATGCGCTGCGCCCACGATCTCCGGCCAGCGCGAGACGACCGAGCTTTGCACAAAGCCGAACCGGCGGAACGCGGTGCGGCCGATGGTCGGCATGAGATCGGCAATCGCGCGCGCCTCGCCGCCGCGCGGGCGTTCATAGGTGCGGGCGGCAGGCGGCATGGCCTTACGGGCAGGGGAGGGCGGATCGCGTTCCATCTTGGCCGCAGCCATGCCATAGCCGCGTGATGCAGACCAGCGGCGAACCCCCCATTGCCAACATCCCGGACGCGCTGCTTGGCTGGTACGATGTAAACGCGCGCCGCCTGCCGTGGCGGCATATGCCGGATGATCCGCCTGCCGATCCCTACCGTGTCTGGCTGTCCGAGGTCATGCTCCAGCAGACCACGGTGGCCGCGGTTCGCGCGTACTATAAGAAGTTTCTGGACCTTTGGCCCACTGTTGAGGATCTGGCTGCAGCGGATGACGCCAATGTCATGGCCGCGTGGGCGGGCCTTGGTTACTATGCCCGCGCGCGCAATCTTCTCGCCTGCGCGCGCGAGGTGGCGCGGCTCGGCGGGTTTCCGCGCACCGAGGAAGGGCTGCGCACGCTGCCTGGGCTGGGTGCCTATACGGCAGCTGCAGTGGCGGCGATTGCCTTTGGGCAGCGCGCGGTGGTGGTCGATGCCAATGTCGAGCGCGTGGTCTCGCGCCTGTTCGCCATCGCCGAGCCGCTGCCCGCTGGGCGCAGCGCGATCCGCGCCGCGACCGAGACGATCACGCCCGATCGGCGCGCAGGTGATTTCGCGCAAGCGATGATGGACCTTGGTTCGTCGATCTGCACCGTGCGCAGCCCCCGCTGCCTGCTGTGCCCGCTCTCGGCAGACTGCAAGGCCAGAACAGACGGCACGCCCGAGAACTTTCCGGTCAAGGCCGCGAAGAAGGCGAAGCCCTTGCGGCAGGGCCGGGCCTACTGGATCGAGCGCGGCGGCGCGGTGGTGCTCGTCACGCGCGCGGCCAAGGGCATGCTGGGCGGGATGCGCGCGCTGCCAGATGATGGCTGGTCCGCCCGCGCTGATGGCCACGCCGCGCCGCCGATCCCGGGCGAATGGCGCGAAGGCGGCCTCGTTCGCCACGGTTTCACGCATTTTGATCTCGAATTGCAATTGATGCTTTGCGAAGGCGGCGATTTCGCTAGTCTGCCCTTGGGAGAGTTCTGGCCAGTCGAGGCTATCGAAGCGGCGGGGCTGCCCACGGTTTTTGCCAAGGCCGCACGTCTGGCGCTCGCACACAGGTAAATCATGCACGACACTTCGCTTCTGCTTTCCCGCCGCTCCCTCTTGCGTTCGGCGAGCTGGCTAGGCGCGGGCCTCGCCGGCTCGTCGCTCCTCCCGGCGCGGGCCTTTGCTGATCCTTCCGCAGAGCAGATGTACCCGGCAGTGACCAATCTGGCCCAGGACTATGTCGCCTCGGGCAAGCTTTCCGGTGTCGTTGCCGCGCTCGGCTGGGGCAGTGCGCCGCCGGTGCAGATCGCACGCGGCATGCTCGCGCATGGTTCGCAGGTCCCGGTCGATCTCGACAGCCTCTACCGCATTTATTCGATGACCAAGCCGGTGACGGGCATGGCCGCGATGATGCTGGTGGACGAAGGCAGGATCGGTCTTGATCAGCCCATCAGCGATTTCCTGCCGAAGTTCGCGAAAATGCAGGTGCAGGTGACGCCCGACGGCTCAGTTACCGACCTGAAGCCCGCGCAGACGGCGATCACCCTGCGTCATCTCGTCACCCACACGGCCGGTCTTGGCTACACGATCATCCAGAAGGGGCCGCTGAAGGACGCCTACGAGGCTGCCGGCCTTGTGCCCGCGCGGGTCAGCCGCCTTCCCATTCCCGTGCTCGGAAACGTGCGCACCGCGCCCAGCCTTGCGCAGTTTGCCGACAAGCTGGCGGAGATGCCGCTGGTGCTCGAGCCTGGCACGCGTTTCAGCTATTCGGTCGGCCTCGATCTGGTCGGCCGCCTGATTGAAGTGATCTCGGGCAAGAGCTTCGATGCGTTCCTGGCCGAGCGGATCTTCGGCCCTTGCGGGATGACGAGCACGGGCTGGCAGGTCAGCCCGGCGCAAGTCGCGCGGCTGACCACCAACACCTATCTGCATGACGGCAAGGCCGATATTCTCGATCCCGGCGCGAACTCGGTCTATCTCGATCCGCCTGTGTTTGCCTTCGGCGGCGCTGGCCTCATTAGCAGCCCGCGCGATTATGACCGGTTCCTGATGATGCTCGCGGGCGGCGGTGCAATCGGCGGCACGCGGGTGATGAGCGAGGCGGCGGTGCGGCTGGGCACGAGCAATCTGCTCCCCGCCACCGTGGATCTTGCCGGAACGTGGATCGCCGGGGCGGGGCATGGCGCGGGCGGCCGCGTTGGGCTTGGGGCCGATGCGGGTACGTTCGGCTGGTCGGGCGCGGCGGGCACGGTCGGCTTCGTGAACACGCGGATCGGCCTGCGCGCGGGGATATTCGTGCAATACATGCCCTCGATGGCGCTGCCGCTGCAGGAAGAGTTTCCAAAGGCGGTGCTCACCGATGTCTCGGCGATGAAGAGGGCTGCCTGATGTACAAGCCCTACAAAGCCGATCCGCCGATTTCCTTCACCGGCTCGGGTCTCGACCGCGCCGACCACATTCGCGCCGATGCGGACAAGCTGGCCGAGTTGACCAACTGGCGCGCACGGCTGCTGCGGCTTGACGGGCTCGATCCGGTGATCGGCGATGATGGCACGCTCAGCTGGGGCTCGCTGGCCGATGCCGATGCGGCGGACGAGCTGGTATTCCTTGGCCTCGACGATGCGGGCCGCGCCTGCTTCGCCGCCGTCTCGCCCACGCTGATGGGAAATCCGGGCCCGGCCAACCCGCGGCTCTGGGCGGCAATGTCGGCGCTTCCGGCGTCGGATCTTGCGACATATGGCAGCGCGCGTGCGCTGGTCGATTGGCATGCGCGCCACCGCTTCTGCGCGCGCTGCGGCTATACCACCAAGCTCGGAAAGGGCGGCTGGCAGCGCAAGTGCACCAAGATGGATTGCAAGGCCGAGCACTTCCCGCGCGTCGATCCGGTCACGATCATGTCTGTCGAATGGGAGGGCCAGCTCCTGCTTGGCCGCCAGCCGCGCTTTCCCGCGCGGCGCTACTCGGCGCTGGCGGGCTTTGTCGAGCCAGGCGAATCGATCGAGGAGGCCGTGGCGCGCGAGGTGTTCGAGGAAGCGGGCGTGCGGGTGCGTGATGTGCAGTATGTCGCCTGCCAGCCCTGGCCGTTCCCGTCCTCGCTGATGATTGGCTGCCATGCCTATGCTGATGCGGGCGAGATCACCATCGACAAGACCGAACTCGATGACGCGCGCTGGTTTACGCGCGAGGAAGTGGTCTATGCGATGGAAGGGCTGAAGACCGGACGGGAAGATGGCGCATTCATCGCGCCGCCGCCCTTCGCGGTCGCCCATCACCTTTTGAAATGGTGGATCGAACAATGAGCAACGTTGCACCCGTAACCGTCGATATTTGGTCCGATGTCATGTGCCCATGGTGCGTGATCGGGCTGAACCAGCTCGAAACTGCGCTCGCCGGGCTGGAAGGCGAAGTGGAGGCCACAGTGCGCTTCCACCCCTTCGAGCTCAATCCGGACATGCCCGAGACCGGCGAGGAAAGCGGCGCGCATATCCAGCGCAAGTATGGCCGCACGCCGGATCAGGCCGCCGACGCGCGCGGGCGGATGCAGGAAGCCGCAGCCGCTGCCGGCTATTCGTTCTCCTATACCGGAGAAGGCGATCCTCCACCTGCGATGATGTGGAACACCCGCGCCGCGCATCGCCTGCTGGTGCTTGCCCTGCGCGATCATGGGCCTGAGGTGCAAGTCCGCCTCAAGCGCGCGCTGTTCGACGCGCACTTCCAGCAGCGCCGCCGAATGAACGACCCGCTCGTACTGACCGACATCGGCGTTGCCGCCGGACTCGACCGCGCCGAAGCCGCCGCCGCGCTCACCGACCCCGAACTCGACGCCATCGTCGAAGCAGGCGAGCGGCAGGCGTGGGACTGGAACATCGCCGGCGTGCCCGCCATGGTGATCAACGGCAAATACATGATCCCCGGCGCGCAAGACCCGGCGACTTACGCGAGCGCCCTTCGCCGCGTGGTGGCGCGGGAGGCGGCGCTGGCGAGGGTGGAGTGAGGGGTAGGCGCCTCCGGCGGGCAAGGGTCATTGCCCTTGCATCCCTGAAGTTTAGCGATTTAGACACAGGGCTCATTGATTGGGCCAGAAAATGACGGTTGCAGCGATGCAGATGGCGGACATGAAGGTGTGGGCGCTTCGGTCGTTGCGGGTAGGGATGTCGCGCCAGTCCTTGAGTTTGGCGAACATGTTCTCGATCTGGTGGCGCTTACGGTAGAGCACGGTGTCGAAGAGGATCGGGACCTTGCGGTTGACCTTTGACGGGATGCATGGGGTTATGCCCTGCTCAGTCAGGGCGGCGCGGAACCAGTCGGCATCATAACCCCGATCGGCCAACAGCGCTTTGGCCTTGGCCAAGGCGTCGATCATCAGCGCCGCGCCCTTGTAATCGCCCATCCGCCCTTCGCTGAGCGGCAGGACCAGTGGCCGGCCCTTGCCGCCGCAGACGGCGTGAAGCTTGGAGCTCAGGCCGCCTTTGGTACGTCCGATACGCCGGGGAACAGCCCCTTTTTGAGTAGACTGGCTGCCGTCCGGTACGCCTTGAGATCGGTGGCATCGATCATCAACAGATCCGGGTTGCCACTCTTGGCGGACAGTGCCGCGAAAATCCTGTTGAACACGCCCAGGTGGCTCCAGCGGATGAGCCGGTTGCAGATCGTCTTCGGCGGCCCGTACTCCGCAGGCGCATCGCGCCACCCCAGGCCATTACGGATCACGACGATGATGCCGCTGATAAACCGGCGGTCATCGACCCGGGGCACCCCATGCGTTAGCGGAAAGTGGGGCTCGATCCGGCGCATCTGCGCCTCCGACAACCAAATCAGGTGACACATGGCAGCGTCTCCTCGCGCCGCCAGTGAGCCAATCGATCGAGCCGTTCGCAAGCAATCTAATGGGTCCTGAGCCTAGCCCGGATTTCTCAAAGGTCCATCGGGAGAGATGCTTGCCCCGGTCGACGGCTATCGATTGAAAGCGCCGCGCTGATGTGCGCTCGCAGGAGCGTTGTTTCGGCGATG
>CANEVG010000081.1 GCA_947442095.1 Sphingomonadaceae bacterium | reverse complement strand
CATACCCCGGCCTTAGCGCATCAGGCCTTGCCCGTCTCTTGCCATAGGGCACCGTAACGCTGCTTGAGGGCGCGTTTATCCACCTTTTCAGTGCCGAGCCGGGGGAGCGCCTCATTTTCCTTCCAGAACTTCACCGGGATCTTGAACGCGGCGATATGCTGACCAAGGAAGGTGCGAAGGTCCTCGTCCGACACGGCGACCCCTTCGTTGGCGAGATAGACCGCAACCGGCACTTCGCCATAGAGTTCGTGCGACAGGCCGAATACGCTGGCTTCGGCGACGCCGGGATGCGCGTAGATCGCGTCCTCGACTTCGATGCACGAGATGTTCTCGCCGCCCCGGATGATGATGTCCTTCTTGCGATCGACGATGAAGAGATAGCCTTCGGGATCGAGATAGCCGAGATCGCCGGTGCGGAAATAGCCATCTGGCATGATCGCGGCCGCAGTCGCTTCCGGATTGTCCCAGTAGCCGAGGAAATTGGCGACGCTGCGGATGGAAACTTCACCAAGCTGGCCCTGCGGCACGGGTGCGCCGGAATCATCGAGGATCGCCAGATCGACCAGCGGGCGCGAGGCGGTGCCAGTGCTGCCGGGCTTGGCGATATAGTTCTCGTTGAAATTGCCGCAGCCGACGCCGTTGGTTTCGGTGAGGCCATAGCCGAGGATCGGGAACGCGTGGGGCAGCGCCTTGCGGATGCGATCGACATGCTCGACCGGGCGCGGTGCGCCCCCGGCTGCGAAGGTGACGCAGGATGAAAGGTCGTACTTGGCGTGATCGGGATGGGTCGCAATCTCGTAGCTCATCAGCGGCACGCCCACGAAATAGGTGACGCGCTCGCGCTCGATCAGTTGCATCGCGGTAACGACGTCCCACTTTGGCATAAGCACCAGTTTGCGGCCTAGAGCGAAAGACTGAAGCAGGAGCGGCACTTCGCCGGTGACATGGAACAGTGGCACATTGACGAGCGCGATGGGTTGCGAATCCGCCGGGGGGGCAACCCCGCGCTTGGTCATCACGCCAAGCACCAGAACGCTCTGCGCCAGATAGCTGAACGTGCCTTGCACGACCCCGCGATGATCGGAATAGGCACCTTTGGACTTGCCGGTGGAGCCCGAGGTGAACAGCACCGTGGCAAGATCATCGCCTGCGACGACGGGTAGCGGCGTGGTGGCATCGCCGCCATGTGCGGTCAGCGCGGCAAGGCCCTCGGCGGGTTCGCAATCGTGGAGCAGCGGAAGTATCTGGGCACCGTGAGTGAATCCTGAAAGCCGGTCGGCGCGCTGGCGGTCGGCAATGACGAGGCGGCAGCCGACCATGTCGATGCCGGTCGCCAGTTCCTCTCCCTGCCACCAACCGTTGAGCAGAACCGCGCAGCCGCCGGCCATGAGCACGGCCATATAGGCGACGATCCAGTTCGCCGAATTGCGCGCGGCAATGCCCACGCGCTCACCCTTCTGGAGCCCGTGCCCGGCAATCAGCCCGCCAGCAGCAATGCGTGCGGCCTCGAGCGTCTGCGCGAATGTCAGCCGCACAGCGCCGTCAACAATGAATTCACGGGCACCATGCATAGTGCTGAAATGCGCGAAATAGGCCCCCAGACTAGGTGGAGCCGCTGCAATCATCGGCAGATCATGGCCAAAACGGTGGAGCGATGCGGTTGCAAGCATAGCGCCGGGGGCGGTCAACCCGTCCATCACCAACGAGATATCCCGGTCAAGCTCGGTCAACATGGCGTTTTTTCGCTCCCTCTCCGGCCCCACCCAGCATCATCGCACTGTTATCGGGCAACATAGACATCAGTTTTACTATTGGATTTGCTTCGCGGGTTTGCCCTGTGCCAGAAGGCGACGCAAGGTCGCGCCCACGGCGCTACAAAATAAAACAGTCCCTCGTGAAACCTTAGGGAGCTCGACTCTTGCTGTCACTATCGGCCGCTGCCGCTGCCATCACCGCAGGCGCGGCACGTCAACCTCTGCATTGGGAGAGCCTTGGACTTTCCCCGATTGCATTAGATCTCGGCTTTTTCGCGATCAAATGGTACAGCCTTGCTTATCTGGCCGGAATTATGCTCGGCTATTTCCAGCTGGGCCGGATGATCCGCCAGCCGGGCGCCCCGCTGGCGCAGCGCCATGCCGACGACCTGTTCTTCTACGCCACGCTCGGTATCATTCTCGGCGGGCGGCTGGGCTATGCCGCTTTCTATGCCCCCGAACTACTGACCGATCCCACCCGGCTGCTCCGCCTGTGGGAAGGCGGCATGAGTTTCCACGGCGGCCTGATCGGCACTGTTCTGGCGATTGCATGGGTCTCGTGGCGTGGCGGGCTGAACTTCGTGCGCGCCTGCGACTACATTTCGGTCTGTGTGCCCGGTGGCCTGTTCTTCGGGCGCTGCGCCAATTTCGTGAATGGCGAACTATGGGGGCGGGTGACTGATTCGACCATGCCCTGGGTCATGGTGTTTCCCGGCGCAGGCTCGCTGCCGCGCCATCCGAGCCAGCTTTATGAAGCGCTTCTTGAAGGCCTGCTGCTGGGCCTCGTTATGCTGTTCCTGTTCTGGAAGACCCGCGCGCGCTGGCGTCCGGGTTTGCTCGTCGGGACGTTCACACTTGGCTACGCGCTCTCCCGCTTCACCGTGGAATACTTTCGCGAACCCGATGCCCAGTTGCTGGATTTCGCGATGCGGACCGGACTTTCGATGGGTCAGTGGCTGACCGTTCCGATGATGGCGGTGGGGCTTGCTTTCATGCTGCGTGGACTGATGCGCCCTCCGCTCGCGGTCTCGGTGCAGCCTGTTGCCGCCTAGACGGCTGCGGCCATGAACGAACTGCACCGGGTATTTGCGCGGCTGATTGCCGCGACCGGTCCTATTTCAATCGCGCACTACATGGCCGAATCGAACGCGCGCTACTACGCGGCGCGCGATCCGCTCGGCACGGACGGGGACTTCGTGACAGCCCCCGAGATCAGCCAGATGTTTGGCGAACTCATCGGCCTGTGGCTTGCGGACATCGCGCTGCGCGCAGGCGCGGCTGAAAGCGCCTGCTACGTCGAACTCGGCCCGGGGCGCGGGACGCTGGCGCGCGATGCGCTTCGCGTGATGGCGCGGACAGGACTGGCGCCTGAGGTGCACTTTGTCGAGACCAGCCCGGCTTTGGGCGCGATCCAGCGCGCGGCGCATCCGCAGGCGCTGTGGCATCAGGACCTTTCGACCCTGCCAGAAGGCAAGCCGCTACTGATCGTGGCAAACGAGTTTCTGGATGCGCTGCCCGTGCGGCAACTGGTGCGCACGGGCAGCGGCTGGCGCGAGCGCATGGTGGGCCTTGCGGGCGAGGCGCTGGTGCCGGTGGCCGGAGATCAACCGATGGAAGCTGCCGTACCGGGGGGCTTTGGCCCTGCGCCGGAGGGTGCGATCCTCGAGACCTCGCCAGCGGCGGCAACCGTGGTTCGGGAAGTGGCGGCGCGGCTCGTGGCGCAGGGCGGGGCCGCGCTGTTCATCGACTACGGCCATGCCGTTTCGCAACTAGGCAGCACGCTGCAGGCTGTGCGCGCACACCGCAAGGTCGACGTGTTTGCATGCGCAGGCGAAGCGGATCTGACGGCGCATGTAGACTTTGCCGCACTGGTGCCAATCGCGCAGGCGCAAGGTGCACGCTGGCTGGGCACCGCACTACAAGGTGCGTGGTTGCAGGCCTTGGGAATCGCCGCCCGCGCGCAGGCACTGGCGCGGACCTCGCCGCAGGCGGAGGGTGATATTCGTGCTGCTGTGCAGCGCCTTACAGCCCCGGAAGAAATGGGCACGCTGTTCATGGTCATGGGATTAGCGGCGCCGGGATGGCCCGATGGGGCAGGCTTTTGACGAATCCGCTCAAGGGTGCACTGCAGCACTCGCCGTTGCAGCGCGATTGCCCGCGTGTTGCGAAAGTTTCGCAGAATTCCCCTAACATTCTGTATTGGATTGATTTACTCGGCTTTACCTAGAGGTAAATTGCTTGTTGGCAAAGCCACGGAATTGCGTCTATCAGGCGCGGCCATTAGAGGCTGGTAACGCGCGTGAGCGGGGTACTGGAGCAATCCGTGCAGGGAGCGTCCCTTTGGGCACTTTCCTGTCGGTCGAAACTGGGACATTTTGGGACACGCGGTTCGCGCCCGGTTGTGTGGCGGCGACAGCGGCAGGCAAGGAATTGCAATGGCTGAACAAGCAAGCATCGCTTCGGCGACCGTGACCGGCGAAGAAGGTGTACGCCGGCGCGATTTCATCAATATCGCAGCCGTCAGCGTAGCGGGGGTTGGCGGTCTGGCCGCGCTCTATCCGCTTATCTCGCAAATGGCGCCTTCGGCCGACGTGCTCGCAGAGAGTTCTACTGAGATTGATATCTCGGCGATTGCAACGGGTCAGGCGATCAAGGCGGTGTGGCGCAAGCAACCGGTCTTCATCCGCAACCTCACGCCCGAGGAAATCAAGAAGGCTGAGGCGGTTGACGTGGCATCGCTGCGCGATCCGCAAACGCTGGCTGAGCGCACCACGGCCGGCAAGACCAACTGGCTGATCACCATGGGCGTTTGCACACACCTTGGCTGTGTGCCGCTTGGCGCGGGCGAAGGCGAGGTGAAGGGCGAATTCGGCGGATACTTCTGCCCCTGCCATGGTTCGAGCTACGACACCGCAGCACGCATCCGCAAAGGCCCGGCACCCAAGAATCTTGAAGTGCCCCCCCATGAATTTTCTTCCGACACTGTCGTGAAGATCGGCTGAGGACTGACACGATGAGCTTTCCCTGGGCGAACGAATACAAGCCAACCTCGCCGCTGATGCAGTGGGTTGACCAGCGGCTGCCCTTGCCGCGTTTTGTATATAACGCCGTCGGCGGCGGGTATCCCGTGCCGCGCAACTTGAACTACATGTGGAACTTCGGCATCCTCGCCGGTGTCGCCCTGATGCTTCAGATCGTGACCGGCGTAGTGCTGGCCATGCACTATGCCGCTAATGACAAGGTGGCGTTCGACAGCGTCGAGCATATCATGCGCGACGTGAACTGGGGCTGGATGCTGCGCTATGCGCACGCCAACGGCGCGAGCATGTTCTTCATTGTGGTCTACACCCACATCTTCCGCGGATTCTTCTATAGCTCCTACAAAGCGCCGCGCGAAATGATCTGGCTGCTTGGCGTGGTGATCTTCCTGCTTATGATGGCGACCGCCTTCATGGGCTACGTGCTTCCCTGGGGCCAGATGAGCTTCTGGGGCGCCAAGGTCATCACCGGCCTGTTCTCGGCCATTCCGCTGGTTGGCACGCCGCTGCAAGAATGGCTGCTTGGCGGTTTCGCGCCTGACAACGCCGCGCTCAACCGCTTCTTCTCGCTGCACTTCCTGCTTCCGTTCGTGATCCTGGGCGTCATTATCCTTCACGTGTGGGCACTGCACATTCCAGGTTCATCGAACCCCACGGGCGTGGAAGTGAAGCAGGAATCGGACACTGTGCCGTTCCATCCCTATTACACCGCAAAGGACGGCTTCGGGCTTGGCCTGTTCCTGATCCTCTACTGCGCTCTGGTGTTCTTCGCGCCGAACCTGCTGGGTCACCCGGACAATTACATTCCGGCCAACCCGCTCTCGACTCCGGCGCACATCGTGCCTGAATGGTACTTCTGGCCGTTTTATGCGATCCTGCGCGCCTTCACTGCGGACTTCATGTTCATCCCGGCCAAGCTCATGGGCGTTCTGGCGATGTTCAGCGCGATCCTGGTGTGGTTCTTCCTGCCCTGGCTCGACACGGGTCCGGTACGTTCGGGCCACTATCGTCCGCTGTTCCGCAAGTTCTTCTACCTGCTCGTGGTGGACGTGCTGGTGCTGGGTTACTGCGGCGGCGCACCTGCGGCAGAGCCCTACGTGATGATCTCGCAGATCGCTTCGCTCTACTACTTCCTGCACTTCCTCGTCATCCTGCCGATCGTTTCGTCGATCGAGACGCCGCAGCCGCTGCCATTCTCAATTACCGAGGCGGTACTGGGCAAGGATGAGCACGCTGTGCTTTCACCCACGCAACCTGCTGTCGCCTGAGCGCGCCAACCCGGCTATTCCAAGGGAAACCTCATGGTCCGTCTATTTGGCCCGCTCGTTGGCCTATTCTTCGCAGTCGCGCTGCTCTGGTCCTTCGGTATCGGCGCATATACCGCCGCTACCGATCCGTCTCCGCCCTCCGCGGAAGCTCTGTTTGTCGAGCATCCCAAGCACGTGGAATTTTCTTTCGACAGCGCGTTCGGTACTTTTGACAAGGCCCAGCTGCAGCGCGGCTTCAAAGTCTATCAGGAAGTCTGCTCTGCCTGCCACAGCCTGAAGCAGGTTGCGTTCCGCGACCTCGCCGCGCTTGGCTATAACGAGGCTGAGGTTAAGGCGATCGCCAAGAACTGGGCTTCAAAAGCACAGACCTTCGATCCCAAGACCGGCGATCGCGGCGAGCGTCCAAACCTGCCCGCCGACCACTTCCCGGCAGTGTACTACGCTGGTCAGGGCGTGCCGCCGGATCTCTCGCTCATCACCAAGTCTCGCCATGGCGGTGCGCAGTATGTGCATTCACTGCTGACCGGCTATGCCGAGCAGGTAGGATACAAGAACGAGAAGGGCCAGGAACTGCTCAAGATGTTCCCGGATGCGAAGACGCCTGATGGACTGTACTTCAACCCCTATTTTGCCAACCTCAACCTCGCGATGCCGGCGCCGCTCGTCAGCGACGATCAGGTTGCTTACACCGATGGGACGAAGGCAACCGTCGAGCAGATGTCAAAGGACGTCTCGGCGTTCCTCACTTGGACCGCTGAGCCCAAGCTCGACAAACGCAAGCAGACGGGTTGGCCGGTGCTGGGCTTCCTCGTCTTCGCGACCGCGCTGGCATACCTAGCCAAGCGGAACGTCTGGGCTGACAAGCACTGATCCGCACCGTTTTGGTGAACGAACAAAGGCCACCGGCAACGGTGGCCTTTTTCATTTCTGGCGATATGGAAGGCCCGCCATGACCCAAGACGAGATAAAAGCGCTGGTGCGCGCCGTGCCCGATTTCCCCACACCGGGGATCCTGTTTCGCGACATCACGACACTGATCAGCCACGGCGAGGGTTTTGCGGCCTGCACCGCACATCTGGCGCGCATGGCAGAAGCGGCGGGCGCCGAGGTGATTGCTGGGATGGAAGCGCGCGGCTTCATTTTCGGTGCGGCCGTGGCGGCACACATGCGGCTAGGCTTTGTCCCCGTGCGCAAACCGGGCAAGCTGCCCGTGCGGACGGTGGGGATCGACTATGCGCTGGAATATGGCCGCGACCGCCTGGAGATCGATCCTGGTGCGATCCGCAAAGGTGCGCGCGTGGTGATTGTGGACGACTTGATCGCTACGGGCGGAACTGCACTGGCTGCGACCGAACTGTTGCGTGGGGCAGGTGCGCGGATCGACCATGCGCTCTTCGTGATCGACCTGCCCGACCTGAAAGGCGCGGAGCGACTGCGGCAGGCGGGCGTGACGGTCGAAGCGCTGATGGACTTCCCCGGACACTGAACCGCCGGGACCAGAAGACCCTCAGAAGTCGGCGAGGGTTGCCTTGGCACAAAGAGCAGCCTCGGCATCGGTGCCGCCTCCGCCGGTGAACAGCCCGGCCAGAAAAAACCCGCCGACCACGAAAATAACGAAGCCAATCGTGACGAGGCCCAGGTATTTATCGATAATGCGCTTGATCGGCGCACCGAAGAACTGGAACATCCCGCCGACAATCATGAAACTGATCGCGCGGCTGATGATGCTGGCGAACAGGAACGTCACCAGCGACATCTTGATGAAGCCGGCACTGATCGTGATCAGCTTGAAGGGGATCGGCAAGACACCCTTGACGATGATGATCTCCCAGCCATGGGCGCGCAGATAACATGCCGCCTGGGGAAAGCTTTGAGCAAGGTGGAGTAATTCCAGAAGCTGTTTGCCGACGCTGGCAAACAAGAAATAGCCGATCGCATACCCAAACAGCCCGCCTATCACCGATCCGGCGGTAGCGACCGCCGAGAACCGCAGGGCCTTCTTGGGTTCGGCGAGGCACATCACCCCGAGCAGGGGGTGCGGCGGGACCGGGAAGAAGCTGGCTTCCATGGCCGAAAAGAGCGCCAGCCAGACTTCGGCGAGCGGGTGCGTTGCCTTGGCCATGGTCCAGTTGTAGAGGCGGCGAAGCATTAGGCTTGGTACTCGTTTGAGCGATTTTGAGCGCGCTTAGGCTTTTGGCCGATTCAATGCCGTGCCACTAGCAGAACATTGGAAACAAGTCCTAAGCCTGCCAAGCAGAAATCGCCATCGGTTTACTCTATTTAACCATATGGGTGCATTTTCCTTGATATCGCCACAATTTTTTATTTTATATCAATAACACAGCGATAGGCGCGGGGCGCCGCCCCGACGGTTTGGCCCGTCCGAACCTTTCCATTCCCAGCGACGGATAGCCCATGGCAAAGCGACCCTCGGTGCCGCAGGCGCTGCACGCATAACGCGTCGTCCGGTAGCGGCATGACAATGACTTCAACCGCCAATGACAGGTGGCGCTGTGCGAAGGGCATGACAATATCGTGCTGGCGTTGTTTTACAGGTTGCCAGCCGGCGAACGCAAGCAGCAGACGGGCACCAAGCGGCCCAGCCGCAGCTTAGACAATGCGACGGCGTTTCGCCTGCTGACGGTCCACCGCGAAACGACGGTGCGCGAACGGGACATACGCGACCATGTAAGCGCCAAGGAAATCGAGGCTTTGATCGATCGCAAAGTGGAGGAACTTCACCAGCGGGTCATGGCCGGCAAAGCGCTGCGGGACGCAACTGCCATTCTGCATGCACGGGGTACTGCCGAATGAGCACCGACCAGCTCGATTTTCTGCGCCACGATGAGGACGGCCTGGGCCATACGCTGTCTGGGCTGCTGGATGAAAAGAAGCGCGGCGCCGTTCCGCGGAACTGGCCGCTTTGGGCACGGGCCGCGCAGTTGCTGCCGCCTGGCAGCTGGCGGGTATAACTGATCATGGCAGACCGAGGGCTTGGCAAGACGCGGGTCGGAGCCAAATGGGTGCGCATGATTGCCGAAGCTGACCCTTCGGCGCGGATCGCGTTGGTGGCGGCCGCGCTGCACGAGAGGCGCAGTGTGTGATGGTGGAGGGCGAAGGCGGCCTGATGGCGCTGAGCCCGCCGCATAGACGGCCGCGCTATGGACCTTCGCAGCGGCGGATCGTGTGGCCGAACGGCGCACAGGCGCTGCCTTAATCGGCAGCGGAGGCCGAAACACTGTGTAGACCGCTGCACAGCCTTGCGTGCCGGACAAAGTCGGAAAGAGATCACCGGCAACGAGGCGCGGTTGGCCGCAGATGTTCTTCTGCACATGGCTGTAGAGGGTGTGGCGGCAACTGTAGCGCCCACGCCAATGCCGGGCAATGCTGGCTGATAGGGCGGCGCAACGGGTGCATTTGCCGGAAAGACCGATCAGATCGCGGCATTGCGTGAAGGCGGATGGCGGTTCCTCGCACCGCACGCGGGGATGCGGGCATTTGATGTTTCAGAAAGTGCTCATCGCCTTTACTCGGGTGGCCCATGGCAGGTTGTTGCTGCACCTGCCTCACCGACCCGCGCGAGCGTGCCGTCGGGAGCGTGCCGGCGGGAGCATGATCGACACGCAGGCTCGCACTGCGATTTTGCAAATCATTGCCGCGCTTGTAACTGCAGGGATCATTTCATGACATTGGTGGTTACCCCGCTGTCATTCGGGAGCCGAGAGGTCATTCGTCGCGTCGTTGCAGCCGGGTTGTTGCGTAGTCATCTTGTTTTAGTTGCCTTTTGGCAACACGCAGCCCGCACCTTTGCTTGCAAGCAAAAACGAGACCCGCTAATGGCAATCACACCCGAGGCATGACTTCGAATAAAGGGGAAACACAAATGCGGAAACTGCTCCTGGGCATGGCCCTGGCGTCAACAGCGCTCGCAACGCCAGCGCTCGCCAAGAAAGATTCCTGGTATGTGGAGGTCGATGCCGGCGCGATGATCGTCGAAAAGGCACCACTGGCGATCGCAGGTGTGGCTGACGCTGCGAACTTGAAAAGCGATACCGGCTATGACGTGGGCGGCATTGTCGGTTACGATTTCGGCGGGTTCCGTCTGGAAACCGAAGTCGGTTACCGCCGTGCCAGTGCGGACCGCCTCACGGTTAGCGGCGGCAACACGCTTACCCGGGACGGGAACACGCTTTCTGGCCGCACGCAAGCGCTTAGCTACATGATCAACGGCTTGCTCGACTTCGGCAGCGACGACGGCCTCCAGGCCTTTGTTGGCGGCGGTGTCGGTATCGCCAACGTGAAGTATGCAGTTACGGGCACCGGTCTGGGCGGTGCTGATGATTCAGACACCAACTTTGCGTGGCAGGCACTTGCCGGTGTGCGCACCCCGATTTCCAAGCATTGGGACCTGGGCCTGAAGTATCGGTACTTCAACGTCAACAATCTGAACATGGTCGGCAATGGCGGTCTTTCCGGCCAAGCGCTGAGCAGCCGCTGGCGTTCGCACTCGCTGATGGGCACTTTGGCCTACAACTTCGGCGGTGCCGAGCCGGCTCCGATGCCGGAACCAGCCGCTCCGCCGCCGCCCCCGCCGCCGCCCCCTCCTCCGCCGCCGCCCCCGCCGCCAGCTCCGGTTTGCAACACGGGTCCGTACATTGTGTTCTTCGACTGGGATAAGTCGGACGTCACACCTGAGGCAGCGACCATTCTGGACAACGCAGTCACCGCTTACGGCAACTGCGCCAGCGTGCCGATCATGCTTGCCGGTTACACCGACCGTTCGGGCAGCACGAAGTACAACCAGGGCCTTTCCGAGCGTCGCAACACTTCGGTTCGGACCTACCTGAGCGCACATGGCATTCCGGATGGTTCGATCACGACGCAGGCCTTCGGCGAAGCCAACCCGCGCGTTCCGACTGCCGACGGTGTGAAGGAACTACAGAACCGCCGCGTGGAAATCACTTACGGTCCGGGTTCGGGCATGTAAGCCACTGCATACTGCTGAAATTGATGGGGGGCCGAAGAAATTCGGCCCCCTTTTCATTGCCGTGATGATGATGCATCGCTTGAGAGTACTTCCTAGCACTACTTTGGCAGATTGTTCATTATGGTCCTGTCGATGATTTTGTCGCAGTGCGGGCATCGGCTTGGTGGTGGTCGTGCGAAGATGTCAAGAATGGCTTGCCTGATCGCTGGCATGGTCGGCTGTGGCGGCGGCCCCCCGACT
>CANEVG010000080.1 GCA_947442095.1 Sphingomonadaceae bacterium | reverse complement strand
TCGGCCAGAGCCGGGACGACAGCCGCAGCGCCCAGCCCATAGGCATCGGCCTTCACCGCCGCTCCGGCGCGCGCCGCGCCCGAAAGCCGGTCCAGCGCGGTCCAGTTTGCCGCCAGCGCCGCCCGGTCAAGCCGCAGCCGCAGCGGGGATGGCGGCAGGTTCAAAGCCAGCTCAGCTGGCATCATCGGTAAAGTCGCGCGGCAGTCCGCCCTTCAGCCCCCACGCCGCGACAAGGAAGGCCACCAGCACGACCACCCAGGTATACCAAAGGCCCGCGTAAGGATCGCCGGTCTTCGCCACGATCAGTGAGGAAATCAGCGGCAGGAACCCGCCGAGATAGCCGGTACCGATATGATAGGGGATCGACATCGACGAATAGCGGATGCGCGCCGGAAACATTTCCGCCAGCACCGAGGCGGCCGGACCATAGGTCGCCCCCGTCAGCGCCATGAGCAGAACCAGACCCGCCACGATCACGGCGCTGCGACCCAGATCGGGTGTCACTTTGGCAAAGTCATACCCGGCCTCGCCCAGCATTTCCTGCAGCACCTTGCTGCGCACCGCGCTCTTCTCGGCCCACGGATAAGTTTCGAGCGGCGTGGCTGCAGCGCCGATGGTCATGCCAAGCGCGCCGCCCTCGCTGAGCGAATAGCGCACCCCAGAGGCGGAAAGATCGGCCAGCAGCTTGCCGCACCTGGTCGCCTGCTCGGCGGCAAACGGACTGTAGCTGCAATCCGGTCCGCTCACAGCCACCGGCTGGCGGCGCGCCATATCGGCCAGCCCGGGATTGGCCGCGCCGCCGATCATCCAGAACGTGGGAAACACCAGCAGCAACATGGCCAGATAGCCCAGCACGATCGGCAGCTTGCGCCCCACCCGGTCTGAGATATGGCCGAACAGGACGCTGAACGGCATGCCGATCAGGCAGGCAAAGCCCACGATCAGTTCGGCATACGTGTCCTCGACGCGCATCGGGCCCTTGAGGAACGAGAGCCCCGTGAACATCGCGGTGTAGAAGATCACCGTCAGCCCCGCGGCCACGCCGAACAGCGCCACGAACAGACGGCGCGGGTTGCCGGGGTAGGTCATGCTCTCGATGAAGGGATTGCCGGCCAGTTCGCCGCTTTCCTTCATCGCCTTGAACACCGGGCTTTCCGAAAGCTTCAGCCGCATCCACAGCGAGACAGCGAGCAGCAAAAGGCTCAGCAGAAACGGCACGCGCCAGCCCCATGCCGCCCAGGTTTCCGCGCTCATCACGCCCTTGCAGGCGAGCACGACGACCAGGCTCAGCACGAAGCCGCCCACGACGCTCGACTGGATGAAGCTGGTGAAGAACCCGCGCCGCGAAGGCCCGGCATGCTCGGCCACATAAACCGCCGCGCCGCCATATTCGCCGCCCAGCGCCAGCCCTTGCAGAATGCGCAGGAAGATCACCAACGCCGGCGCGGCATAGCCGATGGTGGAGGCAGGCGGGATCAGGCCGACCCCTGCCGTCGCGATGCCCATCAGCGTCACGGTGACGAGGAAGGTGTACTTGCGGCCAAGCCGGTCCCCCAGATAGCCGAACAGCACCGCACCCAGCGGACGGAACCCGAAGCCGACCGCAAACACGAGCCAGAACAGCAGCATTTCAAGCGTGGCATTGCCCGAAGGGAAGAACGCCTTGGACAGGATCGCGCCCAGCGTGCCGTAAATGAAGAAGTCGTACCACTCGAACACGGTGCCAACGGAAGACGCCGCCACCACAAGGCGGATTTCCCCCGCGCTGGGTTCGGTCATGGTCGCTCCGTCCTTGGCATCATGCATCGCAGCCCTGTCCCCGTCCTCTGCCGGATGCCTTCTGGTGCATCCCGGCCCTTGTCGTCGAAGCGGGGGCTGTAGCGAAGCAAACGCACGTGGGAAAGGGCGCTTACCATCAAGCAGGAAGGTTCTGGCATCCCTTCAGGTTGAAGGCCCTTCAGGTTCAGGATCCACAAAGGTTCAGGCCAGCGCCGCCAGCGCCGCGTCCCACGCCAGCATGATGGCGTCGTGGCGCGCGGGGTAGCCAAGCGCCGGTTCGACGAGCAGCACGCCGGGCCAGTCGGGCGCATCCGCTTCTCCGGCAAGCCATGAAGCGAGAGCCGCTCGCGCGTCCGCGATGTCGTTTCGGCTGCGCCCCTGTGCTGCGCTGGCAAAGACCTGCGCCGCCGCCTGTCCGATGGCGCAGGCATGGGCGCGCAGGCCAATGCGGCTGATCCGCCCTGCCCCGTCCACATCCAGCCCCAGCGCCAATGCGCTGCCGCAGCGGCGCGAGCGGGCTTCACCGCGCAAGGGCAAGGCCTCATCCCAAGCGTATCCCGCCAGCGCCGTCGCCGCGCCCAGAATGGCGGGCGTGTAAAGCGTGCGCGCCGGTGCCTTCATGGGGGCCGTCACGTCCGGTCCGCCCCGGCACGCTTGCGGCGCTTGGGCTTGGCGTCCTCATCCTGTTTCGATTTGGCCGCTTCCGCCGCTTCCTCACGCCGATCGGCGATGATGGTCATGAGTTCTTCGCTCGCCGCATTGAGGAACGGATAGGTCCGCGCTGCCGAGATCCACACCGGCCGCCCGCCCGGGCCCCAGACGAGATCATAGCCGAACACCAGCAGCGAAAAGCCCAGCACCATGATAACAAAGCCCTTCACCGCGCCGAAGCCGAAGCCCAGCAGCCGGTCGATGGGGCCAAGCACCGAATTGCGGCTGGCACTGCCTATCGCGGTGGCGACGTACCTGGTGAAGAAATAGGGGCCCAGCAGCAGCAGGAAAAAGGCCAAAACCCCGGCGCCGGTTTCGTTCTCGAGATAAGGGGCAACCAGCAGGGTGAGCGGTTCGTGCGCATAGCGCACCGCAAACAGCGACGTGCACCATGCCGCGAGCGCCAGAATTTCCTCGACAAAGCCGCGAAAGAACCCGCCGACCGCGCAAACTGCAACGATCAGGAACACAACATAATCGAAGCCGGTCATGCGCTTGAAACTACGAGCCGCCCATCACCCGGTCAACGAGATTTGGCAGCAAGTGGATCGGTGCGAACTTCAGGCCCGGCACCGCCTCATAGGGCCCCGCCGGCCCGTGCGCCTTCATGAAACCCAGCTTTGCCGCCTCGCGCAGCCGGATCGAGGCATGGGCCACCGGGCGCACTTCCCCGGCCAGCGAAATCTCGCCGAACCAGGCCGCACCATCGGGCAAAGGCCGGTCCGCCAGCGCCGAAACCAGCGCCGCCGCCACGGCAAGGTCTGCCGCCGGATCGGTCAGCCGGTATCCGCCCGCCACATTGAGATAGACTTCGGCGGAGGAAAAGTTCAGCCCGCAGCGCGATTCCAGCACCGCCAGCAGCATCGCGAGCCGCCCGCTGTCCCAGCCCACCACCGCGCGGCGCGGGGTCGCCCCGCTCTGCAGCCGCACCGTCAGCGCCTGAATTTCCACCAGCACGGGCCGCGTGCCCTCCAGCGCCGGAAACACCGCGCTGCCCGGCACCGGGTTGTCACGACCTGAAAGGAACAGCAGCGAGGGGTTGGCGACCTCTTCCAGCCCTGCCCCTGCCATCGCGAACACGCCGATCTCGTCCACCGCGCCGAACCGGTTCTTGAGCGCGCGCAGAATGCGGTACTGGTGGCTGCGCTCGCCCTCGAAGCTCATCACCACATCGACCATATGTTCCAGCACGCGCGGCCCCGCGATTGTGCCGTCCTTGGTCACGTGTCCCACCAGCACCACCGCCGCGCCGCTCGCCTTGGCATAGCGGATCAGTTCGAACGCGCAGCCGCGCACCTGGCTCACCGTCCCCGGCGCGCCCTCGATCTGGTCGGAATACATCGTCTGGATCGAATCGATCACCAGCAGAGCGGGCGCTTCCATGCCGCCCAGTGTCGTCAGGATATCGCGCACCGATGTCGCCGCCGCGAGCCGGATCGGCGCACTGCCAAGGCCGAGCCGGTCAGCGCGCAAGCGCACCTGATCGGAGGCTTCCTCCCCGCTGATATAAATCGCCGTCCCGCCCGCTTGCGCCACCCGCGCCGCCGCCTGCAGCAGCAGCGTCGATTTGCCGATCCCCGGATCGCCGCCCATCAGAATGGCAGAGCCGGGCACCAGCCCCCCGCCCAGCGCGCGGTCGAATTCCGCCAGCCCCGTCTTTCGCCGCTCGGGCAGCTTGACCGGCTGATCGAGCGCGACAAACGCCACGTTGCGCCCGCCGCTCGAAAGATCGTGCTTGGAGGAAAACACCGTCTCCGGCGCGTCTTCCTGCAGCGTGCTCCACTCCGAGCAATCCGGGCACTGCCCCTGCCACCGCAGCGAAACACCCCCGCAGGCCTGGCAGACAAATCGGCGTTTAGGCTTGACCATACCGAAGGCCTAACGCGAACATAGAGGGAACACAAGTCCCCTTTACCGGTCAGGTTGAAAAGTGGTGCCCCTGGCCAGACTCGAACTGGCACATCTCTCGATAACCGATTTTGAGTCGGTCGCGTCTACCATTCCACCACAGGGGCACTCTTGCGCGCTGGGCCCGCGATAGCGGCCCACGCGCATTGCTTCAAGCCTTGGGTGCTGGCACCCGGATCGCGCCCGCCACCAGCTTGTGCAGCTTGGAATGCAGCGCATCGTTACCGGCCAACACGGTCTCGTCGCAGATCGGCTGCGAACGGCCGCGATAGTCCGAGACGAACCCGCCCGCCTCGCGCACCAGGAGGCAGCCGGCGGCCGTATCCCAAGGCTGAAGCGAACTTTCCCAGAACCCGTCATAGCGGCCCGCTGCCACCCAAGCGAGATCGAGCGCCGCCGAGCCGAACCGGCGGACACCCGCAACGCGCGGCCCCAGCTCGTGGTAGATTCGCGTCCACTCGCCCATATCGCCCCGGCCCGAAAACGGTATGCCCGTGGCAATCAGCGCCTCGTCCAGATTGCGGCGCGCCGAAACGCGCAGCCGCCGGTCCTGCAGCCACGCACCGCGGTTCTTTTCGGCCCAGAAGCTCTCGTCGGTGATCGGCTGATAGACGATCCCCGCCGTCACCTCGCCCCAGCCCTTGCCGTCCAGACTGGGTTCCTGCACCGCGATCGAGATCGCGAAGTGCGGAATGCCGTGGAGGAAGTTGCTGGTCCCGTCCAAGGGATCGATGATGAAGCGCGGCTTGCCCGGCTCGCCTTCGATCCGGCCGCCTTCTTCCAGCTCGAAGCCCCAGCCCGGCCGCGCCGCGCGCAGTTCGTCCCACAGCGTGCGTTCAGACGCCTGATCGGCCTTCGAAACGAAGTCCGCCGGGCCCTTGCGGCTCACCTGCAGGTGCTCGACCTCGCCGAAATCGCGGCGCAGGCGCTGGCCGGCCTTGCGGGCCGCCTTCTCCATCACCCGCATCAGGCCTGAAATGGCTGACATCGCCGGTCAGCCCACCTTTCCGACGTAAGTCCGCTCGTAAACGTCTACCACGATCCGCGTGCCGCTGGCGATAAACGGCGGCACCATCACGCGTACGCCGTTGTCGAGAATCGCGGGCTTGAAACTGGAAGAAGCGGTCTGCCCCTTCACCACGGCATCGGCCTCGACGATCGTGGCCTCGACCTGCTCGGGCAGCTGCACCGAGATCGGGCGCTCGTCATACATTTCGAGCAGAACGGTCATGCCATCGGTCAGAAAGGCGACAGCCTCGCCGATCAGGTCGCCGGGCAGCGTGATCTGGTCGTAGGTTTCCACGTCCATGAAGATCAGGTCATCGCCTTCCTTGTAGAGGAACTGGAAGTCCTTCGTATCGAGCCGCACGCGCTCGATGGTGTCCTGGCTGCGAAACCGCACGTTGGTCTTTCGGCCGTCGATGAGGTTCTTCATCTCGACCTGCATGAACGCCCCGCCCTTGCCGGGCTGGGTGTGCTGGGTCTTGGCAACTTTCCAGATGCCCTTTTCGTATTCCAGGATATTGCCCGGACGGATGTCCACGCCGCTGATCTTCATGATGGAAAGAGCCCTGCTGAGTGCGAAGGAGAGAAGAAAGAGCGCGGCCCTTAGCGCCAAGCGGCGATTGCTTCAAGCCGCCGTCGCATGCTAGCGCGCAGACCATGATACTGCGCCGCGCTTCCGCTCTGTTCTTGGCACTGTTCTGCACGCTGGTTGTGGCCATGCCCGCCAGCGCCGCGCCGGGCGGGGCGTTGTGGACCATGAACCAGGGACGCTGGACCTGCGAGCTTCCCGGCGATGCGACCACACCGCCCACTCCGCAACCTCAAGGCAACTTCAGCATCATCCCGGACTCCAGCTATACGGCGGTTTCCGGTGGGCGCGGGACCTACTTGCTGCTCGGCAAGATTCTGACGATGACCGGCGGTCCTTATGCCGGGCAGCGTTTCGAGCGTGTTGGCGGGGCAACCGTGATCCGGCTCGGCCCCGATGGCAAACGCTTGCCCGAACGCTGCGTGCACGCCGGCGCGGTGCGCGATGCTATGGCGGATGGGGCCGGGACGCCCTAGCGTTCGGCCCTAGCGTTCAGCCAGCGCTGCGCTGATCGCAGCGGTCAGCGCCTGAATGCCAGCCACTTCATCCCCGCCCCACACCGCGTTGCTCACCGCCAGGAAATCCGCGCCCGCCTTCACCAGCGGCGCGCAATTGTGCGCCGTGATCCCGCCGATCGCCACGCAGGGCAGTTCGAACAGCGATGACCACCACTGCAGCAAGTCCGCCTCCGCGACATGGCGCGTGTCCTTGGTCGAACTCGGGAAAAACGCCCCGAACGCGACATAGTCCGCCCCCGCCTCGCCCGCTTCCATCGCCAGATGGCGGCTAGCATGGCAGGTCACGCCGATCTGCGCCTCGCGTCCCAGACGCGCGCGCGCATCGGCCACCGTGCCGTCATCCTGCCCGAGATGCACCCCATCCGCGCCAAGCCGCTTGGCGAGGCCCACCGAATCGTTGACGATGAACGCCACATCGCGGCCTGCGCAGATGCGCTGCAGCGGCTCGGCAAGCCGCGCCGCATCGTGCTCGGCCAAGCCCTTCACGCGAAACTGGAACGCCGCCACTTCGGCCGCGTCCAGCGCGCGCGCCAGACGGTCAGGAAAGGTGCCGCTCACATCGAGCGGCGAGATCAGATAGAGCTGGCAGGACGGGTCAGACATGACCCGCCCCTAGCCCGCACAGGCGATCAGCGCAAATGTGCTCAGGCGCTCACCTTCACGGTCGAGCCATGGTGGATCTCGTGAATCGCCGTGCCCAGCGCCGCATCGAACTCGTCGTCATTCATGTGATGACGCAGGTCTTCCAGCAGCGCGCGGCTGAAGCTGGCGATAATGCCGTGGTTCTTCGCCAGTTCGATCACCGCATCGCCCCGGCTGTAGCCCCCCGAAAGCGCCACCACGCGCAGCACCGCCGGATGCGTGGTCAGCGGCGCAAACAGGCCCGGCTGCAGCGGCAGCGAGAGCTTGAGCATGACCTTGGTGCCCTCGGGCAGCGCGTCCAGCGCCTTGGTCAGTTCATCAAGCAGGATCGCGTCGCATTCGCTGCGCGTCTCGCTTTTGATGTTCACTTCGGGCTCGATGATCGGCATCAGCCCGTGCGCCAGAACCTGCATGGCCAGTTCGAACTGCTGCGCCACCACGGCGGCAATGCCCGCGCGGCTCGCCGAATTGATCACCGAACGCTCCTTGGTGCCGAACACGCCGAGCGACTTGGCATGGGTGAGCAGCGCATCGATGCCCTTGATCGGCTTCATCAGCTGCACGCCGTCCGCCTCGGCCTCAAGCCCCTGGTCGATCTTGAGGAACGGCACCACGCCGCGCTCGATCAGCGCAGTCGGCACTGGCATGCCATCGACATCGCCGTTCATCGTGCGCTCGAACAGGATCGCGCCAATCACCTTCTCGCCCGAGAACGTGCCCGAGCGAATGATGCGGCAGCGCATGTCGTGGATCAGGCCGAACATTTCCTCGTCCGAGGCCCATGCGCCTTCTTCCACGCCATAGCCCTTGAGCGCCTTGGGGGTCGACCCGCCGCTCTGGTCCAGCGCCGCGATAAAGCCGTCACCGCCAGCGATTTTTGCCATCATGTCCGCGTAGTGCATGGGAGCTTCCTCGATTTGTGCATTCGAATGCGCGGGCCTTTAGCCAGCACCTCTTCGCACTGCAACATCGCAGTTCGGCTCAGGTAGCCAAAAACGAGAATATCAGTGCCGAAGGGCAGCAACGCCGGGCAGTTCCCGGCCTTCCATCCACTCCAGAAACGCCCCGCCTGCGGTCGAAACATAAGTGAAGTCGTGCGCCGCGCCCGCTTGGCTCAGCGCCGCGACGGTATCACCCCCGCCCGCCACCGAAACCAACGAACCTTCCTTGGTCAGCGCCGCTGCGGTGCGCGCCAGCGCCACGGTCGCGGTGTCGAACGGCGGGGTCTCGAACGCGCCCAGCGGCCCGTTCCACACCAGCGTCTTGCAAACCTTGAGCACGTCCGCCAGCGCCTCGGTCGCGGTCGGCCCCAAATCGAGGATCATCTCGTCCGCCGCCACTTCATGCACGTTGCAAGTGCGAAGGCTTGGCGGGTTGGCCGCGAATTCCTTCGCCACCACCACGTCATAGGGCAAGTGCACGGTGCAGCCCGCGCGATCTGCCGCGCCCATGATTTCCTCCGCCGTCGCGGCCAGATCGTGCTCGCACAGCGATTTGCCGACATCGACCCCGCGCGCGGCCAGAAACGTGTTCGCCATGCCGCCGCCGATGATCAGATGATCGACCTTGCCGACCAGATGCTTCAGCACATCAAGCTTGGACGAGACTTTCGCCCCGCCGACGACAGCTGCAACTGGATGATCGGGATGATCCAGCGCCTTGCCCAGCGCTTCCAGTTCGGCCTGCATTGAACGCCCCGCATAAGCGGGCAGCAGGTGCGCCAGCCCCTCGGTCGTCGCATGCGCGCGGTGCGCGGCAGAGAACGCGTCGTTCACATAGATATCGGCATTGGCGGCAATCGCCTTGGCGAGCTCGGGATCGTTCTTTTCCTCGCCCTTCCAGAAGCGCGTATTCTCAAGGCAGGCGATCCCGCCTTCAGGGAGAATGCCGACAACCTGGCCGACCACCGGCCCCGCGATCTCGGACACGAACATGACCTCGCGGCCCAGCACGCGCTCCACCGCGCCGATCACCATGCTCAGCGACTGGGTCGAGACGCGCTCGCCCTTGGGCCGCCCGAAATGCGCCAGCAGCAGCACTTTGGCGCCTTTGTCGGCGAGTTCGAGGATGGTCGGCTTGGCGGCTTGCACCCGCGTGTCATCGGTCACCGAACCGTCCTGCATCGGCAGGTTGAGGTCGACGCGCACCAGCACGACTTTGCCGCGCAAATCGCCAATATCATCAAGCGTCTTGAAGGCGGTCATGGTTCAATCCTCACTTCGTCACCCAGGGCAATCTCGCCCTCGCTGAGCACGCGCCCGCAGATGCCGCCGCGCCACTCCGGCTCCAGCGCCGCGCGCAATCCGGGATGCAGCGCGTCCATGCGGCTGCATGGATCGCATTCGCAGCGCACTTCGATGCGCAAGGCCTTGCCGATGGCGATCACCTTGCCCGCCTCGCGCGGCAGACGCACACCCGAAACCAGCAGATTGGCGCGGCGGTCAGACCAGACAAGGCCGTCCGCTCCGCCCAGATCTGCCAGCGCCGCTGCCCAACTTTCCGCCTCGATCACCGTGATCTGGCGGTTGCCCTTCTTGCCTTCGGGCACCGGCCCCCGGCAATCGCCTTCAAGACCCCGGTCCGGAGTCACGCGGGCGCGCTCGATCACTTCCATAGGCCCGCGGCACACCTTGTGCCGGGCAATGCCCTCAAGCCGTCCCGCGCCCATGGTGTTAGAGCAGGCCGCCCATCACGCCGGCCGTATCGACCATGCGGTTCGAGAAGCCCCACTCGTTGTCGTACCAAGAAAGCACGCGCACCAGCGTGCCGTCGATCACCGTGGTTTCAAGGCTGTCGATGGTCGAGGAATGCGAATCGTGGTTGTAGTCGATCGAGACCAGCGGCTCGTCGCTGAAGCCCAGCACACCCTTCATCGGGCCATCTGCCGCCGCCTTGAGCAGCGCATTGACTTCGTCCTTGGTCGTCGCGCGCTTGGGCACGAAGGTAAGGTCCACCACCGAGACATTGGGCGTGGGCACGCGGATCGCCGAACCATCGAGCTTGCCCTTCAGTTCGGGCAGAACCTCGCCCACCGCACGGGCCGCACCGGTGGTGGTTGGGATCATGCTCATCGCCGCAGCGCGGGCGCGGCGCGGGTCTTCGTGGATCTGGTCGAGGATCTTCTGGTCATTGGTATAGGCGTGGATCGTCGTCATCAGCCCGTGTTCGATGCCGATGGCATCGTTGAGCACTTTGGCAAACGGCGCGAGGCAGTTGGTGGTGCACGAAGCGTTCGAGACGATGGTGTGCTCGGCGGCCAGCTTCTCGTGGTTCACGCCGTAAACGACCGTGAGGTCGACATTCTTGCCCGGCGCCGAGATCAGCACTTTCTTGGCGCCCGCCGCAATGTGCTTCTCGCACGAAGCGCGGTCGGTGAAGAAGCCGGTGCATTCGAGCACGATGTCGATCCCCTGCGCGCCGTGCGGCAGGTTTGCGGGATCGCGCTCGGCGGTGACCGCAATGCGCGTGCCATTGATGACAAGATCGGTGCCATCAACTTCAACCGATCCGGAAAACGCGCCGTGGACGCTGTCACGCTTGAACAGCAGCGCATTGGCCTTGGCGCTCGCCAGATCGTTGATCGACACGAGCTCAAGCCCGCAATCGGGCCGCTCGAGGATAGCACGCGCCACATTGCGCCCGATGCGCCCGAAACCATTGATCGCAACCTTGGTCGCCATGATACTGTTCTCCTATAAACGGTAGCTTATGCGAGCCGCGCGGTGATGCGCGGCAGAATCTTTTCGGTGGTCAGCCCGAAGTGGTCGTAGAGCACCTCTGCCGGAGCCGAAGCGCCGAAGCTGTCGATGCCGATGGTGAGCCCATCGCCCACATACTTCTGCCAGCCCGCCGTAACGCCCGCCTCGATCGAGACCTTGAGGACGCCTTCAGGTAGGATGTCATTGCGATAGGCAACGTCCTGCGCGTCGAACAGTTCCCAGCACGGCACCGAAACCACGTCCGCGCCAATGCCCTGCGCTTCGAGCGCCTTGGCCACATCGGCCGCCAGCATGACCTCTGAACCGCTTGCCATGAGCACCACCTTGCGCGGCGCGCTTGCAGCCGTCAGTCGGTAAGCGCCGTTGGCGGAGCGATTGGTTTCCCGGCTCCAGCCCTCATCACCTGCACCGCGCAACTGCGGCAGGTTCTGCCGCGAAAGC